>NZ_KV838066.1:0-31681 GCF_001838645.1 Neisseria sp. HMSC70E02
ATGAGTGTCCAAGATTTGGGGGCCAGTTCAAACCCGATTGTGGGTTTTCAGACGACCTTTTTGATGATGACTTTAAAGTGAAGCTGTTTTACAAGAGACGATGTTTTAGTGATTCAAATCATATTCAAACCATACGGAACAGTTGAAATATCGTACCGAGATGAAAGCTTGAACCCAAGCCCCTGTATTTTTACCCGCCACCGCCCCGCAAATTTATAAAGGAACAAACCGGAAACCCTGTTCGTCAACCTCCAGTATGGAAGCGTAATCAGGCTTCCAGTCCCCCAACACAATACGGGTAAAGCCGTCTTCCTGATGGATATGCTCACGGTGGGTGTGCCCGTGAATCAACAGTTGGGCATGATGCCGACGCACAATGTCTGCGGTAAATTGCGGCTGGACGTCCATGATTTCGGCGGCTTTATATTGTTTGCCCTGCTTGCTGGTTCGGCGTATTTTGCGGGCGATTTTCAGGCGCAGGGCAAGCGGCAGGCTTAGGAACAGGCGTTGCAGCCATTTTTGGTGAACAACCTTTCTGAACTTCTGATAACGCGCATCATCGATACACAAAGTATCTCCGTGGCAAATCAAGGCGGAACTGCCGTATAAATCGACCACCGCATATTCGGGCAGTAATTTCATACCGGATTGCGCTGCAAATTGCTTCCCGATCAAAAAATCCCGGTTGCCGTGTACGAAGAAACATTCCACCCCGCGCTGCACGACGGATTGAATCGCTTGCGCGACGGTTTGGGTCAATTCGGATTGCTCGTCGTCGCCTATCCAAAAATCAAACAGATCCCCCAAAATATAAACCGAACGCGCCTGCGGTGCTTTTTCGCGCATAAAGCGCAAAAACAATTCAGTCAATTCAGGATGGGATTCGCTCAGGTGCAAATCGGAAATAAAGTAAATCGGCATGGCGGGCAACAGGTGTAAAATCCTTGCCATTATAGGTTTTCAGACGACCTTTGTATATCGGCCGCCAACGTATGCGGCATGGTCCCATCCGTTGCCGGAGCTTCGCTCAATTTCTCTTTTTATCCGACATTCAGGCAGGCAATGATTTGAAACCCGACCCAATCAGCCGCATTGGACGATTTTTTGATAACTGTCTTCCTGATGCACATCGCTGACGGGCACGACGTAAAACAATTCGTTGCTGCGGACAAAGCGGTTGACCAAATCCCTATCGATATCAAATACATGATGGCGCAAGCCGTTCAAGCCGCGGAATATCATGGTTTTCCAGTCCGCATACCCGTTGGCGTTGGGGCGGATATCGTTCATCGCGTCCAGCGCCAGCAGTTTGCGGTTCTGCTCTTCTTTGTTCAAAGGCAGGGAATACACGGAATGGAAATGGAACGGCTGACCGAACATCGGCGGCAGGCTCAACATCGAGCCGGACTTGCCGATCGGGAAATCGTCGCTCAAAAAATGCAGCGTATGCAAAAACAGCGAGCCTTTCCGATAATCCAGTTGTTTCAACGCTTCAACCGCAGCAATCGTCGTATATTGATGATCTTTGTGCGCATCAATATTGGGCGACGGGCTGACGATGATGTCGGGCTGGAAGGTTTCGATAATATAGGCCAGATTATTGACCAGACCGCGCCAATTTGAGCCGCCGTTCAAGCCTTTGGACAAAGGCGAGGTATTGGCACGGCGGAACAGATTGACATCCGCCGTATCCAGTTTGGTCGACTTCACATCGGCATCAGGATTCTGCTTCATGACTTGCAATGTGCTGTCAAAATAGCCGAGCTGCAAAATGTTTTCAGACGACACCCCCGCCAAAAGCGGCACGGTCAGGCTGTTCCATACGCGCATCCTGCCCTTTTGCAGATACTGCGCCTGCATTTGCTCGGGGTTGCGCGCATACAGATTGTTGTAATGGAAGCTGCCGCCCTCCCCTGCGGTAATCGTAACCACCAACGTATCGGCAGCATGTTTTTCATATAATCCGTAAGCCGCCAATTCCGCATCATCCGCATGGGGCGCAAGGACCAGGATTTTTTTACCGCTCAAACACTCGCGCGGATAAACCGACAATTCGACTTCCTGATCAGGCAGGAACACGCGGTTGCCGCTTAATGTAATTTTTCTGCTGCCGTCGTCGAAGGTATCGGTCAAATTGAGGTAGCGCGCGCCGTTGCCGCCATGTTCGACATACGCCCGCCATTCCCCGCGGTTGGTTTTGACGCCGATCCAAGGCATCACCAATCTGCCCAGCCAACCTGATTTCACGTTGATTCTGGCGATTACCGTATCATTCGCGCCGATGGTGTCGGGCAAGATCAGTTCGCCATCACGCAAACTGACTGTCGCCGACTTGGGCAATTGACCGTATTCGTAATCGCGGCTGACATCGTAAGCAAACCGTTTTCTGCGAATTGATGCCACGATAAAGGCAGCAATTACAAGCAGGCAAAGTATCATGCAAAACAATACTAGCAATAACATTTTATTCCCCTGTGATTATTTCCCGTATCTTATTATCTAAAAATGCGCCCGTCTTAACTTTCTAACAAACGGTCGTTTTAAAAACCAAACGTCATTTAAAAGAGTAATTTACAATTTGAAATCATACAGTTTCCAATTGCACAATCCCTTTATTTATAAGCGGTCTGCGCCATCCGACAATTAAATTTCGAGCAGCCTTCCCCATAAAATAAACACATGGGAAACCTATCGCGATAATGCAAAGGTCGTCTGAAACCATCTAGGTCATCACGCCCATCCTGTTTCTCGCCATATTTGAAACAAAAATCGCGCGCCAAGCGTTCAGACGACCTTTTCAGCCCCTTGATACCAACAACCCGCCCAAAAACAAACCGACCGCTGTATCTCGCGGTCGGTTTTTTGGATTTTTTATTATCAAACGTCGTCTGAAACCTTTTTCAGACGACGTTTTACGCTTTACCACATCAAGATTGAAGGCTCCGGCGTCACCTGATAACCCTCCTTGCGCAACTTCTCAATCAAGCCTTGTTCAGACATCAGGTGCATGATGCCTACGGCAAAAACCGTTTTCTTTTTAGCAGATATCTCTTTGATTTTCGGCAACCAACTTTGATTGCGCTTAATCAGCAAATCGCTGCGTACCCAAGATAAAGCGGGAATAGTATCGGGATACTTTTGAGCAAATTCCTTTTCGAATTCAGTTTGCACCAAAGGTAAATCCTCGAACTTTCCTTTCTCATAGGCATTGAAAAGACGTTTGGTTTCCCGCTCGGCATACTCTTCATTCGTTCTCAATGTCAACATTTTAATCATCAACTTTTCCGGCTGACTGGCAAAAATTTGAGAAAAATCCATCACATCCTCTAAAGCAAGGCGTGTTTTACCGGACTCTTGTGCCGCTTTCGACAACAAAATATCCACACCTGTCTGGTTGCTGTATTCAGGCGGATAAATACTTAAAGCAAACAGCAACACCGCCCAAGGATGCATGTGGTCGATGTACGGTGCCATCTGAGCCAACTCCGGACTTTTCATAAAATCCTGTTGCAACAGTTCAAAATTCTTATCGCCCAACTTGGATTTCAAAGAATCTTGACTATAAATTTTTTGCATAAACTCTTGATATTTCGCCATCTCTTCATCATTAAGCTGGGGCAGCATATCGGCCTCGGTAACCAACTGTTCGGCAGATGCCAGCAGATTCTTTGCATCTTTAGACAAGGTGGCATTGGGCTTACCGATATGGATGGTACCGACCAAATAAGAATCCGGCTGCCCAGCTTTACTGATTTTCCAAACATTACTGGTTAATTTAGGGGTATCCCAATTCAATTCAGGACGGATAACAACAGAAGCCGCTTTTTCTTGCTTTGCTGCCGGTTTCTCCGAAACCTCCTGTTTACATGCAGACAATGGCACAATCGCCAAACATACAGCCAACAGAGACAATAATTTATTCATCTTTTCCTCTTCATCATCATGAAATGTGGCAACAGTATAGTGTATAGGGAGTTAACTTTAAAATAGACCGATATGTTAAATAAAATACCCGATTTTATTACCAGATTTTAAAACTATTTTGCTCCTTAACTATCGAACTGCCCTAATAAACAAAATGGCTTCTTTGCACATCCCGAGCGACACCGACTATTGAGCCGACAATAAGGAAAAGGTCGTCTGAAACCGCCCGACTGATGATACAATTTCGCCTGAATATCCACTTCGGAACACGGTCATGAGTCTCTACGCCATCGCCCACATCATCCACCTCTATTGCGCCATCGCCTTTGTCGGCGGCGTATTTTTCGAAATGCTGGTTTTGTCCGTCATGCACACCGGCCGCGTCTCGCGCGAATCGCGCCGCGAAGTCGAACGTGCCATGTCTTACCGCGCCGTCCGCGTTATGCCGCCCGTCGTCATTACGCTTTTCATCAGCGGCATCGTCATGGTATTCAACCGATACCTGCCCTTTTTGAGCCAACCCTTCGCCACCTCATTCGGTACGCTCCTCACCCTCAAAATCCTGTTGGCAGTCAGCGTCCTCGTCCATTTCGCCATCGCCGTCGTCAAAATGGCACGGCGCACCCTGACCGTCGGCTGGTCCAAATACATCCACGCCGTCGTGTTTTCCCATATGCTGTTCATCGTATTTTTTGCCAAAGCCATGTTCTATCTGTCTTGGTAAGCTGTTTTCAGACGACCTATTTACCATCAGAGGTCGTCTGAAAGACAAAGAACGAACACAAAATAACACGCTGACAAATAGCGGCATTTGAAAGTAAAAAATCCGCATAACCCGCAAAATCAATATGACCAAGTCAGCCGCGCTATCCCCTCTTTCTCATCAGCTGGGGCAGGTTATTCAAAATTAAAAGGCAACGAGGTTCATATAAAACCGATTTATTTCTTGCTTCCCAAGCCTGAGGAAATTTGTCTCTTTGAGCAAGAGTGAGCAAAAATGTTTTATCGCTAAAATCCATTCATAAGAAAAGGTCGTCTGAAAAAATTCAGACGACCTTTTCTATGGATAAGCAGCAAACCGACTCCGCTATTGTGTTGAGCTTACCTGCCTTTTATTAAAAGGCGTCATCATCATGCACGATGACCTTATTGACATAAACCGGCTGCACTGAAGTTTCTTCATTCACAACAGGAGACTCTGTCTGTGACGCAGATGTTTCGGTAGCCATTGGCGTTGCCGGCAGCGTGTTGTGTGCAGAATGCGTTTCTTCGTGTTGGATATCTACTTGCGGCGCCAAAGGCTCATGCTCTACCGATGGAGTCTCTTGCTTACCGGTTTCAGGCTTCAATTCGGATACGGTAGTGGTTTCTACCGGTTGACTTTCTGCCGGCAAAACCACAGGAGCCACAGACTCAGATACGGACGGATGCTCCTCTACATCAACTGTTTTTGTTGAAGCTTCTTCCTCTACCGGAGCCTGAGTAGTTGACGTAGTTTCTGTTGTTACCCGTGTTTCTACTGTTGCAGGTGCCTCCGTTTGGGCTGGTGTTTCTTCGGTTGCAGAAATTTCCGTCTTGGTTGGCAGCGTTTCTACCTTTTCAAGTGATTCAAATCGGATTGGTGCTTCTACTGTTTCATGCGTTTCTGCTTTAGCTGACACTTCTACCGTTTCGGATGTTTCTGATTTGGTTGGTGCTTCTACCGTTTCAGATGCTTCTGCTTTGGCTGGCGCTTCTACCGTTTCGGACGTTTCTGCTTTAGCCGACGTATCAATTTCCTTGTTTTCTACGGTTTTTTTCTCGGTTGGCGCAGTTGTATTGGATACTTCCGGTGTCGCCGAGCCAGCAGTTGTGCGATCAGATTTCTCGGTATCTGTCTGTTTGACATCCCCCGTTTTCACATTTTCTTTAACGAGGTCGTCTGAATTTGACTTGCCTTCAGACTTTTTACCGTCTTCCGATTGGTTAGTCTGTGTAACTTCAGGATAAGGAATCGGCTCTTCTGACTTGCCTGCCGTTTCTTCCGGTTTGTCCTGTTCTGCCTTAGCTTGTTGGGATTCCGTAGCTTTTAATTTCGCATTGTCTTGTTTAGACTCAGGCTTCCCTCCTGTCGAACCTGATTTCTGCTGAGTAAGCGGATACTCTCGAATAACGACTTCGGCAGGCGGGGTTTCGGTATGCGGCACATGGCAGCTCTCGCCCATTTTGATGAAATCAATGCCTGAAATCAAAAAATTGGTGTTTTCCAGATTGCCTCTCAATCCGACATAGATTGGTGTGTTTTCAGGCGTATTTTTTCTGACGCTGATGATTTCCGCTGCGGCTTCATAGCCGTTTCCGCTACCGGGAAGCAAAGTGTAATTGTTTTTCAAATCACAACTTCGAATCCGGACATAATTGTTTTGAGTGACCAACATGCCTTCCAGCTCTTTGGCAAAGGCGGTTTGAGCGGTTGCTGAAAGCAACACGCCGCAAGTAAGGAAAATGTGTTTAACCATATTTTATTTCTTAATTTTCAAAGTAATCTATTCACACCAAAGAAAGCTTATGTCCGGCTGCGTTTAACGGAAACCGTCCCCTCAGGCATAAAATAAGTGTCTATCACTACCGCACCCACGTTTTCGATTTCACATTCCAGCTGATAACACAAGACCATGATATTGTCTTTGGATTCAGTGAGGTGGATATCCAAGTTCCTTAATCTCGGCTCGTATTTCAACAAGGTTTTCCTCATAAAATACCGCAAGTCATGCGCGCTGGACGGCAGGTTTTTATAAACCATGCTGAGATCGGGAATCCCATAATCCGGCAGATGTTTCAAGGAACCGCTCCTGCTGTTAAGAATGCGTTGGATATTGTCCAAAACACTGCGAACCAACTGAAAGCTGCCCGGCAAGTCATCTATCGGCAAACCGTCGGAATAAAATCCGGTCAGTTTCTCATAGAGTGCGGCATCCATTATTTGACTTTCTTGACCGTCTCTTGAAGCAGGACTTTGTTATCCACCAATTCGATAACGACCGGTTTTTTATTGGTCAGTTGCTTTTTGGTAATCAACATTTTCCAAGTCTGCTCTTCCCCTACTTTGTTGTAGAAAGCGACGACGCCGACATATTTGGTGTCTTTATTCAGCGTTTCATCAAAGCTGATGGTCTCCCCAGGCCGGATGGTATATTGCTTGTAACCTTCCGCCAGATCGTTGCTCAAGATGGTTTTGTCTTGATTGAGCAAATCACGATATGAGGCAACTTCATAATTTTGCTTGTCTTTTAACTGATACACTCGGACGACGGTCGACAGCGACTGCCCGCGCTCGTTTTGATTCAAACCGTTTCGTGCAATCAGGTCGATTTTCAAAATCTTGAGTTTGGTATAAAAAACACTTTTCGTTGCTTCAACCGTTCCATCTTTCATGCCTTGCCAAATCCCGCATCCTGAAAGCATGGCGCATAAAAGGGCTAATGAGCAGACTGACGTAATTCTGGTTTTTTTATTCATGATTTTCCGTTTTCTTGAAGTTAGTTTGAGTAAGTATAGTTCGCTATTTTTATTTGTTTGTCTTGGTGCATCGCACCTAAACCGGTATTAATCCCCAATATTTGTTTTTTTTCCAAACGGCTTTTGGGTATCCATTGTTTTTTAATATTCAGGTAAACACTCGCATCAAAACGACGACCCAAATAGAGTTTTAATAATTCGAGCAATTTTTGGTGCAATTGCTGCTTTGGCAACAGAAGCTGCGCGTTGTCAAATGTATCGGGCGTAATTTCAATACGCACCAAATGACTGTAATCTTTTATCCGTCCGCCCAAAGATGCACTTCCCCCGTCTAATCGCAAACCGGCTTTCCCCAGTTTTCGGTCCTTTTCCAAAATGACCCATTGCGGCTGAAACTCTTTTACGTTCACATCGGCAAAGGGAAGAAGGTATCTGACGATGCTGACAATCCCTTCTTTGGTTCGGGTTCGTTGGTAAAAAATACTGAACAACCCCAAAATCCTGCTATCCAGCAGAGGATGCATGAATTTCCCGTTGACCATGCCTTGCCCGATTAGGTGCAAGAGAGAACGCGATAGGTCATCCTGCCCCTCCCGTTGAAACAGAAACGGATAACGGTATTTTTTCCATGCTTGGAAAAACAGGGTCGTGATTCGGTGGTTAAAAATATCTAAAAATGCCGCCAGGCTTTCACTGCCGTCTTTATGCGTCGCAATATCGTTCAGGAAGTAATCCGGCAAAACCGCATCGACACCGTACAAACCTAAAAATGTCGTCCTGACAGTCGGCAGATCGGCTTCTGCGTCATATTCAACCGATGCGATTTCCCCCGAAGGGAAAGATAAAGATTTTACCCTTCTAAATCTTACGGTTGACTCGACAGCCTTTTCTTCATTTCCTTCGGCAAGGGTTTCCAGAACCCGGCAAAATTGGAAGAAATTCATTGTTGCCGCATTGCGTACAATAAACTCCCCCAATTTCTCTTGGAAGATTTCAGACGACCCGCTTTCGCGCTGCGCTTTATTTCTAGGAATCTCCCATAAGGGAAGCGTTTGCCTGTCGTTATTTTCTTTGGCGCTTTTGTGCGCCGTTTCTAAAACCGTGTGATAGTTGTTTTGCTGTCTTTCCATGTATATGTTTTCCCGGATGGCAGAGAAACAATGCTGAACCGGGTAAACAGGTTCAAATCAGCATACATTGCAAAAAATTCGTTCAATAATTCTCCGAACAAATAAATTTCCGCCTCACCGCTAAATGCGGTCGAATCAAATGTTACGGTAATATGAATTCCGCGGTGGACTACGCCACGCTCGATTCTCTGTACTGTTTCATGTTTGACATCAACAATACCATTCAGTCTGCGCTTGTTCAGCTCGTCTTCAGTCCAGTCGTAAATGGACAATGCACCTTTCAAACTGTCGACATTCAATAGTGATAAATAGTTGGGCGACAAATGGGACAATATGCGCCATTGGAATCTATCCTCTGTCGGCGGATAGCAAGACAATGTCGGCGTGGTAAGGTTTCTGACCATTTTGACATTTGGTTCGGCGATATCGTCGTCTTGAATCTGGGTTTCCCTCAGACTTTTACGCGGCAAAGCGCCATTTGTCCCGACCACCTTCAATGAAAGCGTCTCGGTAGGCAATATATCTTTTCTATCCCACAGCAATCCGCCAAGCATGATAAATGTTTCATGTCTTCCTGATACGCCTTGTTTGACTTTGGTATGGAAATACCTTTCCGGCGCATCATATTTCATCAAACCACCACGATGCTGGAATGAGGAAAAAGGAATATAGGGGTAACGTTTGCCTGTTTCATGATTAACCGCCTCTACCTCTTCGACGGAATAAACTTCAACAGCCATACCTTCATGTAACAGCGGCTTCACCTGATATTCGAACGCCTTATGATCCACTCGGATAGGCTCTGCTTCCATATCAAACAGATTGATGGCAGGCACGCAGTTCAATTTCAAACAGTCAGGAGGAAATCGAAGCTCTGAAGGGTATTGCTTGGAAAGAACCACATTCACGCTAAACTCATTAATACGTTCCGACCACGCTCCGGCATCGATGCCCACTAAATCAATAAAGAAAAACTTCTGTTTGAAACAAAAATATTCCAGCAATAGTTGGTAGCCGCTGAAGCTGTTATTGACTTTCTCCCACAACCTTTCATCTTCAGCAAATCCGACTGCCTTAAACTGTATATTGCCGGCAGATGGCAATTCGGCATGATGCAGGCTGATTCGCGCTGTCTGATTCAACAAAGCATGACGCAATGCGAAGGCAATCGGTTCATCGGCGGAAATATAAATTCTGATTTTGGAAAAATCTAAATTTTCTTTCTGTATTTGCCGGTGGATACCAAAAGTTAATTTGATGACGCTTTGACCATTCGCATCATAATCCAACAATGTATGCAATATGCTCAAAGGTTGGAGCGCAACATCAGCAGTGGTCCGATACAAGCATCTGGTCAATCTATCGTTGATATTGATAGGTTCGGACTGAACGGACAATCCTTTTTTGACGACTTGCCCTCCTTGCAACTTTTTATTATCCGGAATCAATTCCAAAACAGTCAGGGAAGGAATCATCCTCAGATAATGCGGCCACAGCATATGGACCAACCCCTCCGTCAATTCCGGAAAGTCATCATCTAATTTTTGTCTGATTCTCCCTGTCAAAAAAGCAAAGCCTTCAAACAGTCTTTCTACATAAGGATCGCGCGTACCTACCCTGTCTAAATTCAGCATTGCGGCACGATCAGGGTGGGCCTTTGAAAACTCTAATCCCGCCTCTTTGAGATACCGCATCTCTTCTTCATAATAGCGTAATGTGGGATCTGACATAATATATGCTTAATAAATTAATTCCAATGCACGGACAACATCTGCCTGCATCAACTCTGTCCGTAAAAATTCGAGCTGTCCGACTGCCTCAATATCTTTATTATCAAGGTTTTCACTTAATAGTTGATACCAAAGGGCATACACTTCAAACGTAAAATGTTTGTCCCACTCTTTAACTGTCAACACTTGCATCTGCTTCGAAGCCTGTTCCAACAGTTTCACTGCCCAGTCCTCTTTTTGAGCGCTTACAGCCAACCGCGCCATCATCACCCATTTCTTAACCTGCCCTGAGCCTGTCTGCCACTCCGGCAATGTTTCCAACCAAGCAAATGCAGCGTCTAAACCGTGTTCTTGTGTTTTCAACAGAGCCTGTTGCCAGTAACTTTCTTGATTTTCTGTCTGAGATGGCGACGCTAACACTGCTTTTTGAATGGCTTGACTACTCGTCTGCTTGCGCGCGGACGACATGACCTTTTCTTCCAGCCATATAAGCGTATCAGCCGATACGAACGGGAACCCGTTATCAAAACTCAAGCCGGTCAGGCCTTCGCATCGGGTCAATAAGGATTTCAACTCAAATAGCGACGAATCAACTTGGGAAAGATATAAGCCACCCAATGCCTGCTGACCTTGCCATGCGTAATATTGCAAATCCAGCCAATAGTGATTAGCACCTTCCAAAAAAGCCGCTTCCACTTTATCGAGCAAATCGCGCCATTGCTGCTCCTGAATCAAACGATTCAGATTTGCCAATAAATCTGCCCTTGGAGCCTTCAACCGCGTCTGACCGTTTTGATGCGGAGGAATGCCGTTCAATCCACCCCAACGGACGGCCCGAATCATCTTGTTTGCAGACCAATAACCATCATCCTGTTCTCTCAAGTAGGCAGCGTTAATCCTGACTTGGTCAAGCAAGGCTTTAGAAGAGTTAACCTTTGTGACAGTCAGACTTTCAGACGACCCTCGACTCTCTTGATGAATTTGCGGCGTTGCCACTTGCTCAACAGGCGCACTGGTCTCCTGATTTTGACTTGAACTTGTTGGAGAAGATGAAAAACGAACAGATGACTCTTCAAAATATTGCAACAATGGAAATAAGCTGGGGCGTACTACCTCTTCCCATCCCTCAAAGTAATGTTGCAACGACATCAAAGCCGATAATGTCCGCTTAAGTTCCGTAGAATCGGATAATCCCACGTTCTTAAGCGTATCCAGCACCCTTTCGCCGGACAACCAATTTAATGCATTACGTTTTTGTACCGGCTTTTTCGGCCACAGCGACTGATCGAATTTTTGCAGCAACCCGCACAAAATCTCCAAGCCGTCTGAAAAACCTGCCAAGCCTCTGTCTCTCAGCGAGGCAAAAATGTAATAGGTTGCTACCCTCAGATCTTTAGATTCACGCTTCAGCAGGCGTTCTGAAGCATCCAAAATCAATCGGTAGTCCATACCCGAAAGTTTGGCCAACTCAATCTTGATGGCTTCAAAATCATCTGTATAGGCAACATCCTCGCCGCAAGGATGGTCGTCTGAAACAGGCTCCAACCATTCTTGCCAGCGATGGATATTGTTATCGGTGATAGATGTGCCTTCATCACCGAGTATCGGCTTTACCCATTGGGGTAATGTCATCATTATTTAACCTCAAAAATCTTATTCGGCAGATGGATATTTTTCAGATCCAGCAGTCCCAACGGTCCTTTACCGGAATTGGTCCGCATATAGAAGCGCATCAATTTGTCTTTTTCTAGTGGGAACTCAACCAGATAGGTACTTCCATCAATCGGCGTAACCCTGGATTTTTCAAGCATACGGATGAAACCGAAACGTCCGCTGATTTCCTGAGTTTTACGCATACCTTCTGCCTCGGTTTCCCAAGAAATACGCAAACCGGCATTGCTGACATCACCCGGCCATTTGAATGGCTTCCACTCTGTCTGTTGGTTGAAATAATTCAATGATTGACCATCAACAACCAAGTCGAATTGAACAATTCCCTGAGTAGACGTCGGCTTCAGCTCAAAACTGTAACCACCTTCTCCGTTGACGAAGAAATCCTCAGAAATCGCACTCAATTTATTCAGCTGTTGCAACAATCCCGGATTGACTTTCAATTCGCTTCCCGGTGCCACAATCCATTGATTGCCTTGTTTGGTCAAAACACCTGCCAATTGGGTCGTTATAAACTGATTCAATGCGCCTTTGTTGATATCCAAGTATTTTGCCAATACGGGAATCGAAACTTCGGTTTCTGATTTGGCAAACGGATACCTGCCGCCCAACTCAGACTGCATAGGATTAACAAAATTGCTTGCCCACAGATTATTGATATCTTTTTGGGCCACGCCTGCAATCGAATCCCATACGGAATTAAATGGCAAGACAAAAACGTTGCGCGCAAACGGCAGCAATCTGTCGCCCACACCAGCCTCAATCAAACGTGCATACTGCATACCTTCAAGAAATTCATTGTCTCCGCCGTTCAAGACTCCTTGAACGGCCGATCTGGCTACACCACCGGTATCGGAAGAAGACGCCATTTGAATCAAACGTTGTTTAATGGTCGTCACTCGCTCAAGGTAACGTTGCAGGCTCAAATCGCTCTTCGGATTGATTTGCGCGTCAATCAATTGCAGCAGGTTTTCAAATTCTGCTTCCAACGGTCCTGCCAGATAATCATTGACTTTACCTTCCAGGGCGTTGATGTTTTCAGCCTGTGAATTTAATACCGTATCGGCAACCCTACGCGAGCGGGCAGACAGCTGTCTTGCCGCCGCACGTTTTGCAGCATCGGCAACCGCCGGATTTACGTCGATTTTTTTGCTGTCCAACTGGCTACTTTCTTTCACAGCATGGAACAATGCCACCAATGGAGAACGCTGAGGATCTGCATAAACGTGGAACTGATTGACCGCATCCAAATTGGTCGTCCTTGGCTGCCATGTAATACTGTTCATCATGTCATACCAAGCCGCAGCATATTCTTTGAAATAACGCTCTTTCAGACTGTTGATCGCAGCTTCCGTAACCGGTGCCTGATGCAGGTTTCCACCCAGCACCCAGTCAGTATTCTTGCTGTCTTTAACCGCTTGGTCCAGAGCAGGTTTAACATATTTCTCCCAGCCTTCGACTGTATACACACGAGGCAAAGGTTTGCCGACATTCCAAATGCCTTTCAAATCCTTATTCAGCAGCTCTGCCAATGTGATGGTTTTCAGCTTGGCATCCGTACCTTGTACGATGCGTTTGTATAACTGTTCACTGCCTTGGTCGCGGTTGATCCAATCCACAAGAATCTGACGGCTTCGTGACACCAATTCAGGTTGCTCCGTTTCCAGCCAACCGGAATGGGTAGCCATGCGCGGCACGAAAAATTGGGCCAAAATTTGTGCATCTTTGGTAGAAACATTCTGTGCCGACAGCATTTCCACCAATTTTTTCGTCAGGAATTCAGCATCTTTTTTGTCTTTGGTTTTCTCTACATGGGACGTCAGCATCAAATATGCTTTCAGGTCTTGATAAGAACTGTCTTGCAGTTCGAAGTCGTCCGGAATCTGCCCTTCGAGCATAGTCAAACCATCCAACTTATTCGCAAAGAATACGGTAGCAGGACGGCTGACGACATCTTTAACCAAAATCCCGTATTTGCGATAAGCGGCAGCCAACAGCTCTTTTCTATGCTCATAGCCCAAAAACTTGGCTGTATATTGCAAGAAATCCCTGCCAGATTCCATTTCGGCAATACTTTGTTGCAGTTTGATTAAGGCTGCAACTTTTTCCGAGCGTGATTTTGCCTTCTGAACACTTTCCAAATCAGCATTCAGACGACCTATATCTTGATAACTGCTGTGCGCACCCACTGCAAACACACTACCGACCAACAAGGCTACGGCACTCATTGCCAGATAGGTTTTTTCCGTTTTGGACAAATGCAGTTTTTTACCTGAACCCAAAACAGACAGATCGTTAAACGCACGGTAAATCAAATCTCCTGATTGTTCAGGATTATTGGTTTGAACAAACGAAACGCCGGCAACTGTATCCAGTTTTCCCAAACTCCGTTTTTCAGCAGCAATATGATCTGCCAAAGCCTGACTTTGAGAGGGCAACGTCGCAGACAGTTTTGCAATAGGTGTTTGGCGCAAATCTTCCTCAATCAGCTGCGTACCCACTGCCGCCAACTGGTTGGCAAACTGATCCAATTCTTTTGCCAACTCCGTTGCCGATACAGTCGAACCATATTTCAAAGCATGGCTGATGGCTGATGGCATTTCATCGGCTTCATTGGTCAGATACACCTGATTAATCGGCAGCTTCCATCCGAGCTTTTTCATCAACTCAGTCAATTGCGCGGCATTTTCATGAATTGAGGATTTTGCCTGAAGCGAAACAATGCCTTCCGCAGGACGTTTACCCACGCCCCTCAGATATTGCCAACCGCCTGCAGGCTCCATAGCCTGTGCATCAATCCAAATAGCCGATGCAGTTTCTACCCACAACTGACGGCGGATATCCGGCAAAGAGGCTTCCAGTAAGGCAGTATCTTGAGTGACCACAAAAATCCAAGGCTTACGGTGTTTTTTATATTGCTTGGTCAGCAAGTGGATATGTCTCAACTGCTCCCAGCGTTCCGACACGCCGATCAAATGGGTAGATTCCGCACTGTCGCCGCTTAAATCTTCGGGATTCAGATGCTTCAAATTGGAATGTCTGTCAGACACGCCTGACCAAAGCATTCGTGTCAACAGAGGGATAAAGAATATTAATGAAGTCACTACCGTGATACACGCCCACACAACCGCTTTGGCTGCAGATGTATCGATTCCGAATTTATGACCTAAAAAGTAGAGTAAGACTGCACTGACGATGCTTAGAATAATAACCACTATGCCAGTAAAAATTGGCTTCATAATAACTTCCGAAAAATAAACTTAAAATCTAAAAACTTAATCTGTATTTTGAATATCAGAACTTTTGAATTATTAAGATGAAAGGCTTTTTGCCAAACCTGCCCCGAATCAGGCATGTGCCCCTAAAAACCTGCAACACTAAAAGGATTATGCAATTTTGTATCTTATTTCCGACAATCCGGCACTTTAACTCCTTGCAGATTCCATTCCCCTTAGTCGCTTCCGACAGTCGGCATACTGCTGATCAAAGCGCAGCCGCATGCAGTTTTACAACCGTCCACAGCGACATCGCGCCCTTTAAACGACATATATTGACTGCCTTCGATAATCGGATTGGTGCCATGCCCGGGTATGGGGCAAGAAACCAAATCGCCTACCAGAGCGGCAGGCTTTCCTTCAATGACCATATCTGAAGACGCTTGAACCACAACGCCTCCATGAGTAGTCGCATCTCCCAGCCTGATAATACCTTTCATAGTTTTTACCTTTTTAAAAAATTTACTTATCATATCAAAAAATAAATAAATTAGTAACTACCGTTAAATATCAAATTCATACCGCTTATCAACCGGGTTATAACGCGGGCAAAATTACGATGGTTTGAGTGCCAATCGATTTTTTAAAATAATGAATAAAGCCATTGCCATTCAAATATTTATGACAACTTAAGTTCATACCGAATCAAAACAGGATAAAGCCCGACTGGTTTTAAAATTAATCCGCTCTAGAAAAAATAAACAAAACAATTTTCAGACGACCCCTTGAGGTAACCTGACTTGCTCCTTTCAAAAATGAATTAACTGTCCACCATGGGACGGTTTTAAGTTTGAGAATAGGAGATTTAAAGAGAAAAGTGTTTCAAGGGCGGACTTCTTCAAGCTATAGTGGATTAAATTTAAATCAGGACAAGGCGCCGAAGCCGCAGACAGTACAGATAGTACGGCACCGATTCACTTGGTGCTTCAGCACCTTAGAGAATCGTTTTCTTTGAGCTAAGGCGAGGTAACGCCGTACTGGTTTAAAGTTAATCCACTATAATTTTACGCTTAAAGAGCGTCGTTTGATGAGAAACCCGTAGCCGTTACCGAGCGATAATCACGCTCTAGGGCGCAACAACGACGGGTGGCGGATAGCCGTGTGCATCAATTTCAGACGAGGCGAGCCACGGGGTGTGGACGAGGTTGGCGGGCAGATGCGCCAACTCGGGGATATGGCGGCGGACGAATGTGCCGTCGGGATCAAGCCGTCGGGCGGTTTGGATAATGTCGATAGAATGCCGGCGGGCGTTGCGGGCAGCGGTTTGCCAGTTGCCTTCGTTCAGGGCGGGGTCGAAATCGGTTTGCTGCGCGGCGAACCAAACGATGCCGTGTTCGGACGGCTGATGCAGGACGCCGCACAAAAATTCTGCCGTCAGGGAACGCAGGGCGGGATGTAGCCAGCCTCTCGATTTCAGGCTGCGCATTGCGGCATCGATAAACGGGAAACCTGTTTTCCCCTGCCGCCAACGTTCCGTCAGGTCGTCTGAAAACGGCGCAGATTCGGCAGCAGATTCAGGCTCGATGCGGGCGCGGTGGTAAGCAAGCTGCTGATAGAAATCGCGCCGTATCAAATTGTCCAACCAAGCATCTGCGCCCTGCCCTGCGGCTTCAGTCGCCAACACGCGCGGCGAAATGCAGCCTGCGCTCAAATACGCGCTCAAGCGGCTGGTGCCTTTTCTGGCAGGGAAATCCTTCATAATCGGATAAAACCCGATATTTTCTTCAAACTGCCGCCATTGTTTGTCCGCTTCATCTTCTCCGCCGCGCTGCGCAGAAACCATATCCTGCTGCCCGTTCCACGCAGGAAATGACGGCATTTCAACAGAGGCCGTCTGAAAAATTTCAGTGCGTCCGCCTCCCGCATCCCGCCCGCCGAACCGCTGCCGAAACAAAGCCAGCCACGCTTCTTTATAATGCGGGAAGTCGGTATAAGGCGCGCCGTGACTGCCCATGATTTCTGCCTTGACGAATATGGCACGGTCGTTAACGCGATCGAACGCAACGCTTTGTTCATCCAAAATCCGCCAAATGCGGTTATCTTGCCCGATTTCAGACGACGTATAGGCTTCGTCTGCAATTACAGTCTGAACATTCAACCGCGTCGCCAAAGCAGGCAATTCTTCCACACGGTTCACCGCATACAAAGCCACGCCGCGCGCCGCCAGCGATCTATGCAAAGCCGCTGCCGCCTGATAATGAAACCAATCCTGACGCGGATTGGGGATTTCAGACGACCCCTGCGCCACCCACACGCCTGCCACAGGCAATCCCCGCTTCACGGCAGCGGACAACGCGGCGTTGTCGCGTATGCGCAGGTTGCGGCGGAACCAGACCAATGTATGTGCTTGCATGGCGATGTCGTCTGAAAAGGATAAGGCGTTTGATTTTAGCAGAAATTTTACAGCCCGAAGAAGGAGGAGGAATACGGGAAGGTCGTCTGAAAATCTAGGGCGTGCTATTCGCAAAAGCTGTTTGCTGTTTCAACCTGTGCGACACTCCCTATTCCGAACCTGCCTTAAACCCTGCTCTCCTACTCTGCTCGAATAATCTGCACGCCACAGGTCCGTTGTCCTGACCCATCCTATCGCTCAAAAAATGCTAAACATCGCACACGCTTTCAGACGACCCCTCACCGCCCCATCTCCCAACATTGCCGTTCGTCATACCATATCCCATCCTTTCCCCATTTCCGTTATATTCCGTCATTTTGCAAATCTGAAGGTCGTCTGAAAATATGTTGGGCAAACTGGATACTTGGCTGATGGAACACCCGAAACGGGATGATTTGCACGGTTGGCGGCGTTTTGCGGTCGAATTCTGGTTTTTCGGACTGAAAGAAGCGCGCGCCTGTTTGTTTGCAGGTTTGTTTTTCATCGCCATGTTCCTGATTCCGAAAACAGGCTGGCTGGGGATTTCGCGCTATGACCTGCTGCTGATTTTTGCAGTCTCGGTGCAGGCTGCGATGCTGTATTTCAAGCTGGAAACGTGGGACGAAGTGAAATCGATTACGCTGTTTCACTTGGTGGGCTTTGCTTTGGAGTGGTTCAAAACATCGGGCGACATCCAGTCTTGGAGCTATCCGGACGAGGCATACACCAAAATCGGCGGCGTACCGCTGTTTGCAGGCTTTATGTATGCGGCGGTCGGCAGCTACATCATTCAGGCTTGGCGGCTCTTTAATATCAGAATCAAAAGCCATCCGCCGTATTGGTTGAGCACATTGTGCGCGCTGGCAATTTACGTCAATTTTTTCACTCATCACTATCTCGGCGACTACCGCTGGTATCTCGCCGCATTCGCACTCGGGCTGTATGCGCGGACAACTGTTTTATACACGCCCTATGACACTACCCGAAAAATGCCGCTTCTGCTGTCTTTCGTCCTGATCGGTTTTTTCATTTGGCTGGCGGAAAACTTAGGGACTTTGTTCGGCGTTTGGCGTTATCCCAACCAAATCGGTGCATGGGCATCGGTACACATCAGCAAATGGAGTTCGTGGGCCTTGCTGGTGATGATGACGTTTACCATCGTGGCGAATTTAAAACACGTCAAACACACCATCAGCGTTTCTAAAGACTAAGGAATGCCGTCAGACAAATACCGATTTCCACACGGTCAATCGTCAGAGCGTGCCGTATTATCCCCTTCCCCTTTTCAGACGACCCTCATCCCATTAAACTAAACCTCCATATTTAAAGTCCACCCAACGGAGAAATCATGAATCAAAAAATCAAAGCCGGCATCGTCGGCGCAACAGGCTACACTGGCGTAGAACTGCTCCGCCTGCTCAGCACGCACCCCAATGTCGAAGTAACCGCCATTACCAGCAGAAGCGAAGCAGGCATTGCCATTGCCGATTACTTTCCCAGTTTGCGCGGCATTTACGACTTAACCTTCCAAACGCCGGACCAAGCCCGACTGGATCAATGTGATGTCGTGTTCTTTGCCACGCCCAATGGCGTCACTATGAAGGAAGCACCCGCGCTTCTGAACCAAAACGTCCGTATCGTCGACCTATCCGCCGACTTCCGCATCCAAGACATCCCGACATGGGAACAATGGTACGGTATGCGCCACGCCAGCCCCGATATTATCCCGCAAGCCGTATACGGATTAAGCGAAATGAACCGCGACGCCATTGCCAACGCACGCATCGTCGCCAACCCCGGCTGCTATCCCACCTGCGTTTCATTGCCCTTATTGCCTTTGCTGCAACAAGGTCGTCTGAAAGCACACATGCCATTGATTGCCGACTGCAAATCCGGCGTCTCCGGCGCAGGGCGCAAGGGCAACATCGGTTCACTCTTCTGCGAAGCGGGCGACAATTTCAAAGCATACGGTATCGGCGGACACCGCCACCTTCCCGAAATCAAACAAACCATCCAAACATTGCAGGCAGACATCGCCGATGGTTTTGTCTTCACTCCGCACCTCACACCCATGATACGCGGTATGCACGCAACCATTTACCTGCATCTTGAGGACGGTTGCCATCCTGAAGAGATACTTCGCGAATACTATCGGAACAGCCCCTTTGTCGACATCCTTCCTGCCGGTTCCACACCCGAAACACGCAGTGTCCGCGGAGCCAATTTGTGCCGCATCAGCATCCAGCAAGCGCCGCAATCGAATCTTTGGATTGCCTTGTCCGTCATCGATAATTTAGTGAAAGGCGCAGCAGGACAAGCCATTCAAAACATGAACATCATGTTCGGTTTTGACGAACAGCTCGGTCTGCAAAACGCCCCGCTACTCCCCTGATGTATAGAGTCATTCCGAACAAGAGAGATTTTTATCCATCTAAAGGGGTCATCTGAAAACCACTCACGCCGTTTTCAGACGACCCCTCATCAACAACCGCAATAGCAAATGCCTTCCAAATCACAAATCTAAAGAATTTCCAGTCGGTGAACTTCGACCACACGGCGCATGCCTACCCTGCCCGTCCATTATATAGTGGATTAACTTTAAATCAGGACAAGGCGCCGAAGCCGCAGACAGTACAGATAGTACGGCACCGATTCACTTGGTGCTTCAGCACCTTAGAGAATCGTTTTCTTTGAGCTAAGGCGAGGTAACGCCGTACCGGTTTAAAGTTAATCCACTATACAAACTCAAAAATTCCCCGCCTCTAGCTTTAGAGCTTCGCAACAGCAGCCTCACAGCCACTCACTCATACACAATACCGGCAACCAATTCTTCTTCATTCAAATTGCCGTACTGCTGCTCCCAATCATGCGAAGCCTCAACCGTATCACACTCGCGCGCAAATACTTGCTGCTGCCCGTTCATATTTTCCAAAACCAAATTATTCAACTGCTCGCACTCTTGTGCCGAAACGCTGATATCAGATTGATGCGCTTGCGAATAGCTGAAAGGAAACGCCAAAAAACCCAATACAAAAGCAGTCAGAACCAACCAAGCATTTTTACGATAACGAGTCATTTTCACAGCCTCCAACAAAATCTAAAACACATTCAAATAAAACATAATTCAGTCTAAAAAATCAGATTAATCAGAATAAAGCATCAAAACCGAGATACAAATTAAAAATAAAAGTATTTTTGAACCGAAATTATTCGATTAATCTAACAATAAGCACATAATACTCAGAAAAAACAAAAACAGCAATACTTTTTCTTAGCATGACTAATATTTTTCTTACAATTTGATAAAAACTAAGGTAAAATACACATTAAACATTCAAAGTGTATTAAAAATCACACTTAAACCAAAGGAACAACATGGATACCTTTAAAGACAGACTGGCTTTTCTATGGAAAGATGAAGCACGACAAGCCAAAATCGCGGCCGATATCGATATGACCATTGCCGGCTTCAGCCGCATCTGGAACGAGGGCGGATTACCCAAATCCGAAACCCTGAAAAAAATCAAACAGCTCAAAGGATGCAGCATAGACTGGCTTCTGACGGGAGAAGGAGAGCCGTTTCCCAATACCGAGCCGCCTAAAGCCACCGCTTACGACACTTTGGGCAATCCGGTCGATATTGACGAATTTATCTTCGTTCCGCGCTACGACATCCATGCCGCCGCAGGACACGGACAGCTTGTCGGCGATGAAAAACCCATGTTTACCATGGCATTCCGCCGTTACTGGATTGAAAACTACGTTACCCGCGACACCAAAAACCTGTCGGTCATTTCCGTCAAAGGCGACTCTATGGAAGGCGTCCTGAACGACGGGGATACCATCCTCATCAACCGCAGCGAAACCACCCCGCGCGATGGGTTATATGTTCTGCGTATCAATGAAAATCTTTTGGTGAAACGGCTGCAAGTCATACCCGGCGGCATCGTCAACGTCATCTCCGCCAACGAAGCCTATCCGGCCTTTGAAATCGATTTAAACAAAATGACCGAAGATGTTGCCATCATCGGCCGCGTGGAATGGTTTGGACGGATTATCTGATCTGCGTTGTATTCAGACGACCTGAATTCATGTTTTCCTCTTTTTTAACAGGACAGACGGTGTAAAGGCTGTCCGCCTGCCTATTGAAATTTTTCGAGATTGCAGCCATGTAAGCGGTTGACAGATATTGCCGCCCGACCCGCAACACCCTCTTCTTGCTTCAAGAATCCGTTTGCGCGACAATACTGGCAATATTTATATAAAAGGAATCACATCATGTCAGACGAAAGCCCTATCATTTTTACAGAAAGCTGCTGCACCAAAGTAGCTGATTTAATTGCCGAAGAAAACAATCCCGACTTGAAACTGCGCGTATTCGTCAACGGCGGCGGCTGCTCAGGCTTCCAATACGGATTTACCTTTGACGAAATCAAAAACGATGACGATTTTGAAATCCAAAAAAACGGGCTGACTTTCTTGGTCGATCCGATGAGCTATCAATATTTGGTCGGCGCGGAAATCGACTACACCGAAAGCCTGCAAGGTTCCCAATTCGTTATCCGCAATCCGAATGCGGAGACCACTTGCGGTTGCGGTTCTTCATTTTCCGTCTAATACGCCGTTTTCTAAAAAAGGCCGTCTGTTCACTCAGGCGGCCTTTTAGATTGATATGCTTTCAAAGCAATAACATCTATCTTATAATTCATAGTTCCATTTGGTAATATTCATTAATATACTATAATCGGTCAGAATCGGGCACTTATACTATTTCAGCCGAATAAAATACCCTTTATCCTTCGGTTAAGACAAATAGACGAATAATAATCTATACTTTATAACAAAACCGACACTAAATACCTGCCTTCAAATAACAAAGCAGGATTTTATATCTCATGGGATCACAATGAAGAAACAAGATAAACTTTACGACGTTTATGTTTCTTATCCGCCGGATGTCGATCGCGAGCGCATCAACGCCTGCTTGTACGATAATCTGCCGGAAAAAGAAGCCGAAGATTTGGTTCAAGCGCTTGCCGAACGTCCGCAAGCCATTATTGCCGAGAACTGTACCCAAGACGAACGTGAAAACGCCCAACAATATTTCAATTATTTGGGATTGGATGTCATCGTCCGCCAATCGATGGAATTGGAGCTGGATCTCAGCGGTGAAGAACAGGAAGAAGCGGCTCCTGAAATCCGACAGTGTCCCGTATGTTTGACCCTGATTGAGGATCACGAGGCGACGGAATGTCCCGTCTGCCATTTCCACCTTGCCAGCGCGACCGAGCAAATCATCCAGCGCAAGCGCATCGAATGGCAGGAACGGGTCGCGTTTGAGCATAAAAAACAAGCGGAAATCGCCCATAAGCTGCAAATCGAAAAAGAGCGTGAAGAAAAACTCCTGCGCAAACAAATCCGTTCGGAACTGGAAAGCAAACTCCGCCAAGAATTGGGTGAAGATCCCCAATTGGCTGCTTTGCAATCCAAAAAGAACACTTATATCCTGATCAGCGTATTGGGTATTCTTGCCATGTTCGGTTTGGTGGCTGCCGGATACCTTGCTGCCAAATTCCTATAAACGGAACACAGTATAGGGCTTAAGTTTAAATCAGGACAATATGGCAGCAGAGACAGTGCAAATTGTATGAGACCGATTTTCTAAGGCTGCTTCATCCATTTAAAGAATTACCCTCTTCAAACCGCAGCAACGCCGTATTCATTTATAGTGGATTAAATTTAAATCAGGACAAGGCGCCGAAGCCGCAGACAGTACAGATAGTACGGCACCGATTCACTTGGTGCTTCAGCACCTTAGAGAATCGTTTTCTTTGAGCTAAGGCGAGGTAACGCTGTACTGATTTAAAGTTAATCCACTATATTTAACCCGCTGCCAATCCGCCAGAGCTGTTCGAACAGGTCAGATATAACAAAAGGTCGTCTGAAAACTTTTCAGACGACCTTTTCCACATCCGCATCTCAAACGTGATGGATAACCAGCTTCTTGCCCTGATAGTCCAATACGTCCACATCCATATCAAACAAATCTTTAATATTTTCAGCGGTAAAGATGTCGTTCGGCGCGCCAGTCATGGCGACTTGTCCGTTTTTCATGGCGACGACGTGGTCGGCGTAGGCGGCGGCTTGGTTGATGTCGTGCAGGACGACGACGGTGGTGCGCTTGTGTTCGCGGGTCAGTCGTTGGAGCAGCTGCATGAGGGCGCGGGCGTGGTACATATCGAGGTTGTTGAGCGGTTCGTCCAAGAGGACGTAATCGGTGCTTTGGCAGAAGACCATGGCAATCATGGCGCGTTGGCGTTGTCCGCCGGAGAGTTCGGTCAGGTAGCGGTTGGCGAAGCTGTCCAGTTTGAACTCGGAAAGTGCGTTTTCGACGATGGCGAGGTCTTCGGGGGTCGGTCTGCCTTGATGGTAGGGATAACGCCCGAACATGAGCAGGTCGCGCACGGTAATGCGGCTCATGACGCTGTTTTCTTGGGTCAGGATGGAGAGCGTTTTTGCCAGCTCGGCGGTGGGCGTGGTCGAAACATCTTTGCCGGCGTAGCTGATGCTGCCCTGTTCCAGCGGGCGGAGGCGCGCCATGAAGGAGAGGAGCGTGGATTTGCCTGCGCCGTTTGGACCGATGAGCGCGGTGATGCCGCCTTCGGGGATGTCGAGGCTGACGTTGTTGAGGATGGGGTTGCCGCCGATGTGGAAGCTGACGTTGCGGATGGTAATCATGATGAGTGTGATGTGTGGATTTGTTTTCAGACGACCTCCGAACATGAGAGGTCGTCTGAAAAGGATGGGCTTCAGATTTCGCGAACGATGACGAATTGGGGATTGTCTGCCAAATCAATCAAGAAGGCTTTGACACGCGCCTGCCAGAGTTCGCCGAAACGTTTGAGTTCTTCTGCGGTGGCGGTGCCGCTGACGGCTTTGGGCATGATGTCGCGCATTTCGGGGGCGAAGGGCTGCATGGCGGCGTTGAGGCTGACGGTGACGGTTTTGCCGTTGTCTTTACGGCGCAGGGTCAGCGTGCCTTCGATGTCGGCATCGAAACTCAACAGGTTGCGGCGGGCGAAGCGTCCTTGCGGGCCGACGCCGCCGAAGCCGGTTTCGGGAGCGGCGCCGGTTAAGAGTTGGACGACGGATGCGGTAACGCCGACCGTGCCTTCGTCGCGCGCGCCTTGCATGGCGGCTTCGATTCCGCCGCGCTGCGGCAGATCGCTGCCGTAAAGTGCTTTCAGGCCTTTAAGCGTCATGAGGTACGCGCCTGCAACGGTGGGGCAGGAGTGTCCGCACAGGCGGACGGCATCGGCGTAGCGATACTGCATGATGCCCTCCTCTGCCGCGCCGAGAAATTCGGCGAGCGCGTCTTGGACGGTCAGCGTCGGGGCTTGCTCGAAAAATTCGGGAAAGTGTTCTTGAGTCATACGGTATCCTTTTGCTTTAAAGAGGTCGTCTGAATCTGTTTTCAGACGACCTTTGTGCTTATTTCAACAGGGTGCGTTTATCGTTGATAAACATTTCGGCAATTTTACTTGAACCGAACGGGTTGAGGTGGTTGGTATCGAAATACACCGGCAGCCCGTCTATAAGTTTGTCCGCGGGGATGTACTGCATAAAGTCCACCCACTGCACGCCGCGGTGCTGCTTCACGATTTTTTCGACTTCGTCTTCCGACTTGGCGGAATCGCGGACTTCTTCTTTTTTATCCTCTGAAACATAATTGATGTCGATGCCAAGCTTTTGTCTCAGGTAATAACGCCGCAACGGCAGCTGCCCGTCCATGGGCGTATCGGCCAAAACGTACACTTTTTTGCCCGCCTTCACCAAATCCTCCAGCATTGTGTTGAACCGTTCCAAAAATTCCGGTTTGGCGGTATGGAGGAACCAGCGTTGCGAAATGATGATGACAGGATAGTCTTTGGTTTTTTGTTCGATAAACCTGTTATACGGATTGCAGCGGTCAGCGCGGCGGTCGCTGTCGGGCAGGGTAAATCCAAACGCGGTGGCGCAGCTGTTGGACGTAATGACGTCTGCCGACCAGCCTTCTTTTTTGCCGACAATGTCGAGGAACGGGCTTAAATGGGCGGCATGTGAGTCGCCGATGACCAAAACTTCAGGTTTTTGGTTTGCCGCGCCGACGGCGCAATCGGTTTTAGTCAGCGTGTCCGCGCAAATTTTGCTTTCATCGGCTTTGTACAAACTGCTTTCAAACGCGGCGGGTTTGGCGGTCATCAGGTAGGTTGCCGCAGGAATCAGCAGCGCGAAATAAGCCACCATGCTCCATTTGAATTTCGCCGTCGTAAAATTCTTCGCCTTCCGCGCCGGTGTTTCCACAAAATAATAAGACAATACCGACAACAGCAGCATGATGATGACAGCCAATGCCGATGCGGCAAGCGGAAGCTGCGCGTCCATATAGATGTAACGCATCATCGCCAACACCACCCAGTGCCACAAATACAGCGAATACGAAATCAGACCGACAAACACAACCGGCTTGAGGCTCAACAGTTTGGACGTATTGAAACCTTCCTGCATCTGCAATGATTTGCCCGAGTAAATCAAACCGCCAACCGCCGTACAGCAAAGCAGCCGTTCGATGTTTCCCGCACCGGGCAGGACGCCGTAGGGCAGCACCAGCGTGACGGCGATGACCGCCATCATCAGCCATCCGAACAGCGGCGTACTGGCTTTGTCGTTTTGTTCGGCGGGCGGAATAAAGGCAAAAAGCGAACCGACCAGCAGCTCATAAGCGCGCACATGCGGCAGGAAATACGCCTCCATACCCAAAGTCGGCAACAGCGCGGAAAACAGGCTGATGACAATCAGCAAAAGGATAAACGTCCGCACATTGCGCCGTTTGCTGATACGGAAAAACAGAATCAGCAACGCGGGGAAAATAAAGTAAAACTGTTCTTCCAACGACAGCGACCAAATATGTTGCAACGGCTTTTCCGTCGCATCCGCATCAAAATAACCGCCACGGCGCGCAAAAAACAGATTGGCGGCAAACAGCAAGGCATAGACGGCAGATTTGACGTATTGGCGCAAATCGAAAGACAAAAAGAAAATGGCGGCAACGACCGTCGTGCAAAGCAATACGCAGGCAAAGACCGGCAAAATGCGTTTGGCGCGTCGTTTATAAAACTCGAGAAACGAAAAGCTGCCGTCGTGAATCTCGCGGCTGATAATGGTCGTAATCAGGTATCCCGACAACACGAAAAACATATCCACGCCCAAAAAACCGCCCGGCAGCCATTGGGGATCGATATGAAATACGATGACGGATAAAACCGCCAATGCCCGTATCCCATCCAAATCAGGACGGTATTTCAACACTTTACTCATAGTACGCACCTTGATAGTGATGCTTATTATGAGTAAGAACTCGATATTTAGTTTCATTCACGCTATCAAATCCAAGGGCGTGGAAAACGAAATATACCGTTTGGAAATAGTGGTTTACGCCATTCGAATTCAGGCTCAAAAAGTTTTCAGACGACCTAGCGCTTGCGTTTCAACACCAAATACAAAAACACCAGCCCGCCGGCAAATTCAACCACCACGCTCAACACCGCCTTCATACCGAGCAGGTGTTCGAACACGGTTTGTCCGCCGACCAGCAGGATGCCGCCGACACACACCGTCATCGGCAGCCGCACGCTATGGCGCACGCTCGGGGCGAAATGGTTGGCAAGCGCGGCAGCCAGCAGGCCGAAGAAGCTGACCGGCCCGACCACCGCCGTCGCCGTCGCCACGAGCGCGGCAATCCAAAGCAGCAGCCACAAGGTATTGCGCGTATAGTTTATGCCCAAGTTAATCGTTTGGTCGCGCCCCAAAAGATGAACGTCCAGACGGTGCCGCTCGCGCCAAACCGCCACCACACTCGCCAGCAGAATCAGCGCGCCTACGCCCAAAAGCTCGCTGTGAACCGTATTGAAGTTTGCAAACATGTTCGCCTGCGCCGCCGTAAATTCCTCCGGATCAATCATGCGCGTCAGCAGCGAAGAGAGGCTGCGGAACAAAATCCCGAAAATCACGCCGATTAAAATCATGCGCGACAAATCGCGTCCGCCCTGCCGGATGAGTGTGTAAAACAAAAGCAGCGAGCCGCCCATCATCATCACCAGCTCAAAGCCGAACTTACCCGTCAGCGGCAGCGACGTATAGCCCACCCCGCCCAAGGCAAACAGCAAAAGCGTTTGCAAAAACACATAAAGCGAATCGAAGCCCAAAATCGAAGGCGTAAGAATCGGATTGTTCGTCAGCGTTTGGAAAAGCTGGGTCGAAACCCCGACCGCGTACGCCACCAACAGCAAAGCCGCCAGCTTGGTCAGCCGCAGCTGCAACACAAAATCCCAATCGCCTTGGATGTTCAAAGTCAGGAACAAGGTGCAACACGCCAGCAGCAAGACAAACGCCGCCCACAGCGGACGGGAAGAACCCTGCATAAACGCAACCTTGTTCGAGCGAAGCGCGCTACGCTTGTTTTCAGACGACATGGGCAGGTTTCCTCAACAAAATCCACAAGAACAACACCGTACCCAACACACCGAACACGGTTGAGACCGGAATCTCAAACGGGAACACAATCACGCGTCCCAAAATATCGCACAAAAGCACCAACGACGCACCGAGCAAAGCCACCGCAGGCAGGCTTTGGCGCAGCTTGTCGCCCATCAGGCGGCTGATGATGTTCGGCACGACCAGCCCGATAAACGGAATATTGCCGACCGTTATCAACACCAGCGACGTAATCAGCGCGACAATCACCAAGCCTACCCACAACACCGCCGTCCGGTTCAGACCCAGATTCACGCTCACCGTCTCGCCCAAGCCCAAAATCGTCAGTTGGTCGGCAATCAAATACGCCGTCAACGCCAAGCCGCCCGTCAGCCACAACAATTCGTAACGCCCCAACAGCACGCCCGAAAAATCGCCCTGCTGCCACACACTTAACATCTGCATCATCTCAAACTCATACGCGATAAACGTCGCCACCGCCTCGATAACGCCGCCGAAAATAATCCCCACCAGCGGCACCATCAACTGCGCCGTCGGCGGCAAACGGCGTATCAGCATCATAAACACCAGCATACCCGCCAACGCCGCCACGGCCGCCACCGACATTTTCGCCGTCAGCCCGGCAGCCGGAAACATCAGCGTCATTACCAACACACCCAACGCCGCGCTCTGACTCGCGCCCACCATAGACGGCTCGACAAAACGGTTGCGCATCAAAATCTGCATAATCATCCCCGCCACCGCCATCGATGCCCCCGTCAGCACAATCGCAAACGTGCGCGGCAGGCGGCTGACCAGCATCAATTCCGTGCTGTCAGACAAAGTCCAGCGAAACACATCCGCCCAGCGGAAATCGCCGACGCCCACCGACAGGCTGACGAGAAACAGCACCGCCAGCACAAAGCAGTTGATTAAATTTAAAGATAAAGGTTTGACGGACATAAGGGAAAAATAATTCAGATGGAAAAACAAACGCCATAAAGACGATATAGTGGATTAACTTTAAACCAGTACGGCGTTACCTCTCCTTAGCTCAAAGAGAACGATTCTCTAAGGTGCTGAAGCACCAAGTGAATCGGTTCCGTACTATCTGTACTGTCTACGGCTTCGTCGCCTTGTCCTGATTTATGTTAATTCCACTCAACAAGGTCGTCTGAAAACAGACAGGGGCAGTTCGGGCAAAATTCAGACCGGCTTTCGCCCTAAAAAATCGTGCTAACGATACCATTTACTATAAAAATAAACAATATTTGCACAAATAATAACCATTCTTATACACCTCGTCTGAAAACACTTGCCCCATACAAAAAACGCCCCGACAGCCTTTTCAGACGACCTCCCGCCCTGCCAACCGCCCGCCCATCCCGCACCACTGCCCCGCCCGTCCGAAACGCGTTATACTTCCCAATTGACTGTCCGACCCACCCGCTTCAGGAGAACACCATGCCCGAACAAAACCGCATCCTCTGCCGCGAACTGAGCCTGCTCGCTTTCAATCGCCGCGTTTTGGCGCAGGCGCAGGATGAAAACGTACCGCTTTTGGAACGTTTGCGGTTTTTGTGCATCGTCTCTTCCAACCTCGACGAATTTTTCGAGGTACGCATGGCGTGGCTTAAACGTGCGCAAAAAATGAATCCGCACGAGCGTTTGGACAACAGCACCACGCCGTCCGAAACCATCGCCGCCGTCGCCGCCGAAGCACACGCGCTGATACAGGAGCAATACCGCCTGTTCAACGAAGTCTTGCAGCCCGAGTTGAGCAAACAAGGCATCCATTTCTACCGTCGCCGCAACTGGACGGCAGGGCAGCAGAAATGGATCGAGCAGTATTTCGACGCCGAACTGTTGCCCATCCTCACCCCCATCGGACTCGACCCGTCGCACCCCTTCCCGCGCCCGCTGAACAAATCGCTCAACTTCGCCGTCGAGCTTGAAGGTACGGACGCATTCGGCCGCCCCTCCGGCATGGCGATTGTGCAAGCCCCGCGCATCCTGCCGCGCGTCGTCCCCCTGCCCGCCGAATTGTGCGACGGCGGCAGCGGCTTCGTTTTCCTTTCCTCCATCCTGCACGCCCACGTCGGCAAACTCTTCCCTGGCATGACGGTCAAAGGCTGCCACCAGTTCCGCCTCACCCGCGACAGCGACCTGACCGTCGATGAAGAAGACCTCAAAAACCTGCGTGCCGCCATTCAAAACGAATTGCACGACCGCGAATACGGCGACGGCGTGCGGCTTGAAGTCGCCGATACCTGCCCGCCCCACATCCACGACTTCCTGCTCGCCCAGTTCAAACTCACCCCCGCCGAGCTTTACCAAGTCAAAGGTCCGGTCAACCTCGTGCGCCTTAATGCCGTGCCCGATTTGGTTGACCGTCCCGACCTCAAGTTTCCCGCACGCGGGGCAGGTCGTCTGAAAGCATTGCGCAAGAACGGCTCCATTTTCAAACTGGCGAAACAATCGCCCATCCTGCTGCACCATCCGTATCAGTCCTTCGACCCCGTCGTCCACATGATACGCGAAGCCGCCGCCGATCCCACCGTCCTCGCCGTCAAAATGACCATCTACCGCACCGGCAGCAATTCCGAACTCGTCCGCGCCCTGATGAAAGCCGCCCTTGCCGGCAAACAAGTCACCGTCGTCGTCGAACTTATGGCGCGTTTTGACGAAGCCAACAACGTCAACTGGGCGCAACAGCTTGAAAACGCAGGCGCACACGTCGTTTACGGCGTATTCGGCTACAAAATCCACGCCAAAATGGCACTCGTCATCCGCCGCGAAAACGGCGCGCTCAAACGCTACGCCCACCTCGGCACCGGCAACTACCATCAAGGCACATCACGCATTTACACCGACTTCGGCATCATCACCGCCGACGACCAAATCACTGCCGACGTGAACACCATCTTTATGGAAATCACAGGCTTGGGCAAACCGGGTCGTCTGAACAAGCTCTACCAAAGCCCGTTTACCCTGCACAAAATGGTCATCGACCGCATCGAGCGCGAAATCCAACACGCCAAAGCAGGCAAACCCGCCCGCATCCGCGCCAAAATGAATTCGCTGATCGAGCCGAGCGTCATCGACGCCCTCTACCGCGCCAGCAGCGCAGGCGTGCAAATCGACCTCATCGTGCGCGGCATGTGTACCCTGCGCCCCGGCGTCAAAGGCCTATCCGAAAACATCCGCGTCCGCTCCATTATCGGCAGACAGCTCGAACACTCGCGCGTGTACTGCTTCCACAACAACGGCACGGACGACACCTTCATCTCCAGCGCCGACTGGATGGGGCGCAACTTCTTCCGCCGCATCGAAGTCGCCACCCCGATTTTCACACCCGAACTCAAAGCCCGCGTCATCCATGAGGGCATCGAAATGGCATTGCAAGACAACACCCGCGCCTGGCTGATGCAGCCCGACGGCAGCTACATCCGCGCCCGCCCCGAAAACGGCGAACCCGCATTCAGCCTGCAAGAAAGTTTGTGGGAAATGTACGGCAGATAAAGCGCGGTAACACAAAAGGTCGTCTGAAACCGGTTTTCAGACGACCTT
>NZ_KV838066.1:31781-34250 GCF_001838645.1 Neisseria sp. HMSC70E02
AGGTCGTCTGAAACCGGTTTTCAGACGACCTTTTGACTTAAGGCGATACAGGGCTTGCGATTGAATGGGGAATGAAGCAGAAACACTCATTCCGGATCGTCCGTAAACGCATTCGCCCGAAAGATTGGTACGAACGTCAACAGATAAAGCACGAACACGGCGGCGGTCAGAATCGCGGGGACAGTGATGAAGAATATCGGGTTCACGTTCATTAAAACAGCGCGCGAGACGGCTGCGGCGAAGAGGATAGGGACGGCGATGCGGCAGAGTTTGGGGTAGTCGAGTTTGGTAAAGCCACTGTGCCACAGTCCGGCGGTCAGCCACACCATCATCACGCCGCCCATCATGCCGCCGAGGGTAATCAGGTGCAGGGGCGCGGAGGCGGGCAGGTTTTGCAGTTTCGCCGCGCCTGTCCACAAATAACCTGCGGCGGCAAAAAGCTGGAGCAGGTAATAAGTGCGGACGTAGTGTTTGCGCAGGAGTTCGTGATGGTGCAGTTCGCGCAGCTTGGCGAGCAGGATGAAACCGACGGCGAATGCGGTAAAACCGGCGGTTTGCGCGGGCAGCCAAAGTTCGGCGGCGGTGTGTAGGAGCAGGAAGGTGATGGCGATGTTTTTATAGACGACGTTGGGGATGAATACGGGGTCTTTCAGACGGCATTCTTTGAGGGCTTCCGCGCCTAGAAGGACGCTGACGCGGACGGATACGAACATGACCGCCGCCATGTTCAGATGCACTTGCGCGCGCAACAGGTTCAAATCGCCGCTGACGGCATAGGTCGTCTGAAAAACGGTGAACGCGGCAAGCAGCATCAGCAGGGCGAAATTGTCGGTGTTACGGTCGAGCCAAATCAGCCAAGTACAGAAAAGCAGTAGCACCAGCCAATAAGCAGCGACGAAAAACGAAGCGGTTTGCGGCGAAAACGGCAGCAGGACGGATGCGGCGAGCAACAGCGCTGCCAAGACAGTGGCAACGGGTTTCAGACGACCTTTATAGCCCGTCCATTCGAGCATGGCGGCAGTTAGGAAACCGCCGTATGCCGCAGGCAGCATGAGTTCTAAGAAGATTTGGCGGTGCAGGACGATGGCGCCGGGGCTGATGAAAAACACCAACGCGCCGAGTATGGCAAGCACCGCCGCGCCGACGAAAAACGGCCGCATGGGGTGGGTGAAGAATTTATTCATGGTTTGGCTTGATTCTGCATGAAGATGCTTTCGGATATGGATTTATTGGGTGGACAGGGTCGTATCTTTTGCCAAAGAGGCAAGCCTGCGGCTTGCTTACCCTCTCCCTAGCCCTCTCCCACGGGGAGAGGGGATTAAGCTGTCAAACCCGAACATTTTCAGGTTTACCTTCCATCTGATTCCCAATTCTGCACCCTCTGATTTTCAGCAACCTGATCCCCTCGCCCGTGGGAGAGGGAATCGGGCTGTCGAGTCCGAGCATTTTCAAGTTTACCTGTCATCTGATTCCTAATCCTGCGCTCTCTGATCTTCAGCAACCTGTTCTCCTCTCCTCGTGGGAGAGGGTTAGGGAGAGGGCAACGAACCGCAAGGTTCGTCAGATACTCAAATGCCCGTATCATTCATATTATTGATATTATTGTTCGAATTGTATTATTTTCAATAATAATAAATAACCCTAAACCAATATAAATAACAGCCATTATCCAACGACTAAACTTCTCTACAATTTCACCAACACCTGAAATATTAGCCAATCTTTGTGCTGTATATACTAAAACAAAAATCAATATTAAAAATACAAGAAGAGTAACTAATAAGTCGACAAGATCTAAAGTCACAAAGTAAGGAACAAAAAGTCCAATATTATCTGCACCACAACTAGCAACTGTAACCAAAGCAACAATACCGACTAATTTTGACAACCCTTTTTCATCCAATTCTTTTTTAGCTCTTTTTTCGCCCTCACAATCGTCGTAAATAGCAACTTTAATACCTAAGTAAATCGGTATTAAACCTAATAAACCCAACACCCATTTTTCCGGAACATAATTCAAAACAAAAGCTAGAAATAAACTAACTAATATTAAAATTACAGAACCTAAATATTGTCCGATATAAATATCTCGATATTCTTTTCTAGTATTTGCTCTAGCAAAAAATATTAATAGTATTACCAACAAATCTACTGCTGTAGCAATATATAAAACAGCAGCAGTAATCACAGTCGAAAACATAAAGCACCTCATAATGAATCCCCTGCCCCCTTGGCACCACGGCTTTTTCAAAAACCGAATCGCGTTCGGATAACAGATTCGTATCTTTCGCTAAAGAGGCAAGCCTGCGGCTTGCTTACCCTCTCCCAATTCCCTCTCCCACGGGGAGAGGGAATTGGGCTGTCGAGCCTGAACATTTTTAGGTTTACCTGCCATTCGATTCCCAATCCTGCACCCTCTGATTTTCAGAAACCTGATCCCCTCTCCCCGTGGGAGAGGGTTAGGGAGAG
>NZ_KV838066.1:34350-37004 GCF_001838645.1 Neisseria sp. HMSC70E02
CTCTCCCCGTGGGAGAGGGTTAGGGAGAGGGCAACAAACCGCAAGGTTCGTCAGATATTCAAATCCCCTTATCACTCATAATAATGAATCCCCTGAAACTCCCTTGCCACCACGGCTTCTTCAAAAGCCGAATCGCGTTTGGACAGCGGCGTGGACAGGGTAATCACGTTTTGCACGTTCATGCCCTTAGTGGAAAGCAGCATGATTTCATGGCTCAGGCGCGCGGCTTCGAAGCGGTCGTGCGTTACCAGCATACACGCCATACCCTGCCGCTCGATTTTTTCCACCAGCATGGCAACCAAAATATCGCGCAAATCGCGGTCCAAACCGACAAACGGCTCGTCCAGCAAGGCAAGGTCGCAGCCGCACAGCAGCAGGCGCAGAAACGCCACCCGTTTCGCCATGCCGCCGGACAATTCGGTCGGATATTTGTTCAAATCGCCCGTAGTCAGCCCGACTTTCGCCGCCAGCGCGATGATTTCGCCTTCATCGGGTTTGTCCATAAAAATCGCGATATTCTGCATCGCGGTCAGGTTTTCCGGCAGGCGGTTTTCCTGAAACAGAAAACCCGTTTTGCGGAAAGTATTGCGTATCGTGCCCGATTTCGGCGTTTCCAAGCCCGCAATCAGCCGCAAAACCGTCGTCTTGCCGCAGCCGCTCGGCCCGAACAAGGCTTTCACTTCGCCATGTTGCAGGTTCAAACTGAAATCGCGCACGATGGGGTCGCGGAGAATTTCAAAACGCACTTTTTCAAGACAGAGCATCATCTTCTCCACGGCATAAACAAAATTTCCAAAGGCTTGGTAATCAGGTATTCAAACAGCGACACAAACACGATGACCAACACCACATAAGCCATCACCGTCGAAGTCTCCAGCATCGCCCTCGCGTCCGCAATCCGCGCGCCCACGCCTTCGCTCGCGCCCAAGAGTTCCGCCATAATCACCACCTTCACCCCCATCGCCACCGCCACGCCAACGCTGGAAATCACATAACCCGTCAGATGCGGGATATACAGATAACGGATTTTTTTCAGACGGCCTAATTTATAAGCGTCAAACAATTCCTCATGCTGCTTGTTCACGCTCGCCATCCCGACCGCCGCACTCGCAAACGTCAGCGGCGCAACCAACACAATGATGGTAAACAACACGCTCGGATTGCCGAAACCGAACCAAAACAGAGCCATCACCACCCAAATAATCGGCGGCATCGCCAACAAAATCGTAATCACAGGCTTGAGCAACGCCATCGCCGTCTTAAAACTGCCCGCCACCAGCCCCGCCGCCAATCCCGCCGCCAGCGCAACCGAAATACCCACCACCGACCGCCACAGCGAAATCCCGATTTCGTTTTCCTGAAAATGTTTCAATAAATCCAAAGACTTTTGAAACACCTCCACCGGCGCAGGCAGCATAAACTCACCGAACACGGCGCTGCCCCACGCCCACAACGCCACAACCACCATCGCCACGCTCAAACCGGCAAAGCCGCTCCAAAGGTAGTCGATGATGTAAAACACCGCAGGCTGCGGTTTGCGGATTTTGTCGGTTTTAATCATGGTTTGGGTGTTGGTTGGTGGGGACGGTTTGTGGATGGTGGGTCGTCTGAAAAAAGTAGGTCGGATACTCGTATCCGACAGCCCCCATTTAGCCGAAATGTCGGATTCAAGAATCCGACCTACGCTGCTTTGTTTGGGATTTCGAGGCTTCGTCGGGTTATGACTGCGGTTCCCTCTGATTAATAGGAACACTAAACCACAGTTCATATGAAGCTAAACCAATCCAGTCGATATTTGCATTTTCATCTGAGCGAATAGTTTTTCCGGAGCTATACTCGCCCGTCTTAAATAAAATGGGCTCCAAGAAATATGATTTGAAATTACAGCTCATCTTCAGATTATCAATCTGCATGCACAACTTCCGTATGAACGGGCTTTGAACAAAAGATTTCGTTGTAATCTTTTGTATCTTTTTATCGAATGCCGAATACCTGCCGCCCAACAAAGTATTTTCCTTAAGTGCTTTCTCAATCGACTTTCTTGATGTCTCGCTGCTGCTCCAGTTTAACTGTATCGCATACAATTTATTTTTATCGATTTGCGCAATGGAGTACTTAATGGCATTAATGAGCTGATCCTCAGTCAACCGATGAACCGCCCCTTCTGAGTCTGATGCCTGATAATGTCTAAAATTTAGAACATATTTTCCAGGCATAATTTCCCAATGAATAACATTGGAAACGGTAATATTGTCATCCATTGTAAATTGAATAGTTTGCTCACAACCCTCGTTAATATTGCGGGTACAAGCATTGGCACCGGCAAAAACGATGGCAATAAAACATGTAAAAAGAAATTTTTTAATGAACATAAACATTGCTCCATCGGCAAAATTCCATCATCACTCCCTCAAATGCTCACATATTTTTCGTTATCTGCATCAACCAATTTAGATACCGAATTCCTGCCTGCGTGGGAATGACGGCTTTTTGTGTACTGTTCTAACTATTATCTGATAGGTCGTCTGAAAAAAATAGGTCGGATACTTATATCCGACAGCCCCGTTTAGCCAAAATATCAGGTTCAAGAATCCGACCTACGCTGCTTATAGGTCGTCTGAAAAAGTAGGTCGGATACTCGTATCCGACAGCCC
>NZ_KV838066.1:37104-47254 GCF_001838645.1 Neisseria sp. HMSC70E02
AAAAGTAGGTCGGATACTCGTATCCGACAGCCCCGTTTAGCCGAAATGTCGGATTCAAGAATCCAACCTATGCTGCTGATAGGTCGTCTGAAAAGAGTATGTCTTATACTCGTATCCGACAGCCCTGTTTAACCGAAATGTCGGATTCAAGAATCCGACCTACGTTGCTGATAGGTCGTCTGAAAAATGATAAATCAGGTATTCACAACCACCCTGCCCTTTTTCAGGCGACCTCTCCCCCGTTTAAGCCAAGAAGAACCCGTTATCCGGCAGCTTGCCGCCCAGAAGTTTCGGGTTGAACTGCATCAGGATTTCGTAAAACTTCAAAATCTCGTTCTTCACTTCGCTGCCTTTGGTTACCGTCAGCCGCGCGCCGTCTAGGCCCATGACTAGGGCGGGTTCGGGGGCGGGTAGGTAGTTTTTGCCGATTTTAGCGGCGCTTTGGCGGTTGGCAAGTATCCAGTTGAGTGCGTTTTTCAAATCCTGATGGAAGATGTCGAACTGCGCTTTGTGTGCGTGGAAATATTCTTCGTTGGCGATGATGCCCGCCATCGGAATCAGCGGTTTGGTGTCAAACGCCTGCCCCCATGCTTTCACCAAATCAAAACCGCGCACGACGTTTACGCCCATGGTTTTGCCTTTGAGCATGCTTGCGCTTGCCATCGGTTCGGGCAGGATGGCGGCGTGGTAGTCCTTGCTCAAAAACAGCCCCACCGCTTCGGGCGGCGTGGCGGTGTAAGTGATGCCGACTTTGTGCGCGTCGATTTTCAGTTTTTTCAACAAGGCTTGCAGCACGATGTCGGGCATATCGTTTTTAAACGGTACGAGGATTTTTTTGCCGACTAAATCCTGCGGCGAGGCAATCGCGCTGCCTTTGCAGACCAACTGCGTGATGCCGTTGGTCAAAATATTGACCATGCCGACTTTCTGCCCTTGGTTGCGCAGGTTTACGCCGACATTGCTTGGACTCATCATCACTTTAAATTGCCCGCTCGCCACGCCCGCGCGAAGCTGGTCGGGCGAACGCCAAACCTTCAGCGACACATCCGCCTGCTTCGCCAGCTTGCCCTGCAACGCCGCTACGGCAATGGTTACGCTGGGCATCGCCGGCGCACCGTACACGGTAAACTGCTCTTTCCCCGCCGCCAACAGCGAAGGCGAAACGCCTGCCGCTGCCAGCGCGGCGGTCATTTTTAAGAAATCACGTCTTTTCAGTTCCATTTTCCAATCTCCATATCGAATCCGTCTGAAATATAGCGGATTAACTTTAAACCAGTACGGCGTTGCCTCTCCTTACCCTGATTTATTTAATCCACTATACAAATGCACTTTCGCCCATTTGCCTAATACGGATAAATTTTGATAATAATTTCTATTTATTATGCTATTAAAGGATTTCGAAGTAAAGGAAGGCTAATCCGGCGTCGCCGCATTATTGCTTTAAACCGCCTGAAGCAAATCTTCATGCGTTTGATTTCATATCAATCATGTTTTAATGAATGGGTCGTCTGAAAACCCGGTTTCGCCCCAATACGGACTGATTGTGTATTTCAGACGACCTTTTTGACATTCCCGCCCCCGCCCGCTATGCTGACGGCTGCCATCACTCACTCTACTTTCCATGAAAACGATTCCCCCGCGCCGCGCTGTTTACGCAGGCAGTTTCGACCCGCCGACACTCGGTCATCTTTGGATGATAAAAGAAGCGCAGGCGCTTTTTGACGAACTCGTCGTCGCCATCGGCATCAACCCTGAAAAACGCAACACCTACACCATAGACGAACGCCGCGCCATGCTCGAAGCGATTACGGGCGACTTTCCCAACGTCCGCATCTGCGTATTTGAAAACCGCTTCCTTGTCCGCTACGCGCGCGAAATCGGCGCGGGATTTATCGTCCGCGGCATCCGTTCTGCTGCCGACTACGAATACGAACGCTCCATGCGCTATATCAACAGCGACCTTGCACCCGAAATTTCGACGGTCTTCCTGATGCCGCCGCGCGAAATCGCCGAAGTATCTTCCACCATGGTCAAAGGTTTGGTCGGTCCCGACGGCTGGCGCGACATGATACGCCGCTACCTGCCCGAGGCCGTGTACGACAAAATCGTGCGGGATCATGATAAAACGGCGAATGACGGCGCATCGCAATAAGTTTCGGACAACGGGAATTGGAGGCAGATAACGGATTACCCTTCCATCGGGATAACCTGTTGCCCCGCCTTATCCTAATCTTATCCATCCGCTACTCTGCCGCCTTGTTACGACTACCGTGTCAGTTCACGACAAGGGGTCGTCTGAAAAACAAAAGCCCTGCCAAACGGCAGGGCTTTGTTGATGATGCAGCAAAGCCGCCATCAGATTTGTTTTTTCAGAATTTTGCGCAGGGTTGCCAATTGACGGCGGCTGACGGGAAGCGGTTTGGGTACGTCCAAAACCTTCGCGCCCCAAATGGCATTGCTCTCGTCTTCCTCTTCATCCAAGCGGATAAGGCAGTCTAAGGTGTGTCGGAACACGATGGCGTTGCGGTGGATGCGGATCACTTTGTCTCCGAGCAGCTCTTCCCAAGAAACCAGCGTTTTGGGCAATTCGTATCGCTGCCCGTCGCCGGTAATCAGGAATACGGTTTTGTGTTCCGCCAATAAATAACGCGCCTGCTGCCATGGGATTTCAATCATCAGATCACGGCTGAAGACGGTGAAATGGGTGAAATCGTCGGCTTTTTCGCGGTATTTTTCGCCAACACGGTCAAGCGCCGCTTGCAGACGGGTCATTCTGATGGGCTTGAGCAGGTAGTCGGCGGCAGCCAATTCGAAGGCACGCAGGGCGTGTTCTTCATAGGCGGTGGTGAAAATAATTTCGGGCTGGCGTTTGGCACCGCGCTTGATGCGCTCGACAAACTCCAAACCGTTGATTTCAGGCAGGCCGATATCGGCGAATACGATATCTGCTTCATGTATGCTCAACCAATCCAATGCCGGCTGGGCATGGTGGAATACATTAAGCAAGACGACATTGCATTCTTCAAGTAAGACCCGTAAACGCTCTGCTGCCAGCACTTCGTCTTCAACAATAATGGCACTTAACATAATCTTTTTTTCTTTGTTATTTTAAATACGAATGTGAATTTTAAATCAATACACAACGTTCCCGCGTGCTTTCGGTATGTTGAAACATTTTTCTCATACGGTTGCCTCTTTCTGCCGTTTTGGTAGACAGGCCAAACATTCATCTGAAATGAAAGTGGTCTTGAGGTGTTTAGGAATATACCTTAATTCTGTTAACTTTATCCGAAAAACAAGCGATTACTTACAAAAATTAAAAAATTTAAGTAATACCTCAAGTAATTTGTTGCAAATTTACAAATTTACTCCGTGACTATGTCATTAACCGGTATCGTCCGTATCTCCCAATGTAAAACCGCCCACGCCAACAATTCTTCGGGGCGGTCAACCTCGGGCGCGTCGGGAAGATTGAGATAACGCATCACTTGCCGCAAAAGCGCTTCGCGCCGGTTCAAATCCAAAGCGGGAGCAAGCGTTTGTTTGGACCATTTCTGCCCCTGCGAATTCACCAGCAAAGGCAGGTGCACGTAATGCGGCGTGTTTGCGCCGAGGCATTGCTGCAAATAAATCTGACGCGGCGTGGACACCAGCAAATCCTGTCCGCGCACGATATGCGTGATGCCTTGTTCGGCATCGTCCGCGACCACGGCAAGTTGATACGCCCAAAAACCGTCCGCACGCAACAGGACGAAATCGCCGATATCGTGTGCCAGATTTTGGGCGTAATAGCCGACAATCCCATCCTGAAAACCGATCGTCCTGTCGGGAACGGCAATCCGCCAAGCAGGCGTTTTCCCATTTGCTCCAGGCCTTTGCGCCGGAACGCGGCAACGCCCGTTATACACAAATCCGTCCGCCCCCACCGTTGCCGCCGCCTGCCAGTCTTTACGGCTGCAATAACAAGGATATACCAGTCCCTCACTTTTCAGACGACCCAATGCCTCTTGATACAGCCCGTTCCGTCGGCTTTGGTAGGCGACTTCGCCGTCCCATTCAAAGCCGAACGCTTCCAATGTGCGCAAAATATGCTCGGCGGCACCCGCCATTTCCCTGGGCGGGTCCAAGTCTTCCATACGCACCAGCCACTTGCCGCCGTTGGCGCGCGCATCGGCATAAGAAGCCAAAGCGGTCAGCAGCGAGCCTATGTGCAGCAAACCCGTAGGACTGGGGGCGAAGCGTCCTATATACATGCAAACTCCGTATGGAACTCAAAATGGGCGATATGTCGGCAAAGCCTGAACTGCCAACTGCGGCGCAGCATCAGGCTTTCATACCGCGTATTTTATCGTAGGGCTTTTGTGAAGGCTCAAATGTTTTTCAATGCAGGCGCAACCCTGCCCATCCCGGCCTGGCCGCGTTTCACAAACCAGAAAGATGGTTTAAACAAAAAGGTCGTCTGAAAATGCCTCTTCCGCTTTTTCAGACGACCCCTTCCCTATTCCGCTTACGCTTCCTGCGCGTCCACATCCACCGACCATCTGATTTTGCCGTCGCGGTTTTGCTGCAACACCTGCACCCACAAACTCACGGCGCGGTGCAAATCCTGTCGGGATGTTGATTCGAGGAAGATTTGTGCGCGTTCGCGTTCGGCGAGGCGCACCATCAGCATGGGGGCGGCGCCGAACTGGGAGACGCTTTCGGGCAAAAGTGGGGCGAGGGTTTCTTTGGCGGCGTTGAGAAATTCCATCGCATCGGCAACGCGCGGCGCGTCGGCGCGGACGGCGGTCTGGAAACCGAAGGGCGGCATGGCAAACATTTGCCGCTCGTTCAATTCGTTTTCGGCAAACACGTCGTAGTCCTGCGCTTTGACGGCGGCGAAGACGGGATGTTCGGGCAGTTGGGTCTGTATCAACACCTTGCCGGGTTTGTCGGCGCGCCCCGCCCTGCCGGACACTTGCATCAGCTCGGCGAACAGCCTTTCCGGCGCGCGAAAGTCCGCACTGTACAGGCTGCCGTCGGCGTTTAAGACGATAACGAGGTTGAGCCGCGCGAAATCATGGCCTTTGGCGAGCATCTGCGTGCCGACCAGAATATCGATTTCGTTGTCGGCGATGCGGCGGTACAAATCCGCCCAGTCGTTTTTGTGCGCGGTGCTGTCCCTGTCGACGCGGACGACGGCGGCCTTGGGCAGGAAAGCGCGCAGGGTTTCTTCAACACGCTGCGTGCCGTGGCCGACGGCGGTCAGGTCTTGGTTGCCGCAGTCAGGGCATTTGAACGGGATGGGTTCGCGGTGGTCGCAGTGGTGGCAGCGCAGTTGGCGGGCGCGTTGGTGAAGCACCATTTTGGCGGAACAGTTCGGGCAGCCGAAGGTATGGCCGCAGTCGCCGCAAAACAGCGCGGGCGCGAAGCCGCGCCGGTTGAGGTACACCAGCGACATGCCGCCCGCTTCAAAATTCTGTTTCAAAAGCTGCAAGGCTTGCGGTGAGAAGCCGTTGTCGAGTTTCAGACGGCCTACGTTGAGGATGTCCACTTGCGGCAGTTGTGCGGCGGTATGGGCGCGCTCGGTCAGTTGCAGCAGGCGGTACGCGCCGCTTTGCGCCTTGTGCCAACTCTCCAAGCTGGGTGTGGCGCTGCCCAACACGACGGGGCAGCCGCTCTGCTTCGCCCGCCACACCGCCAAATCGCGGGCGTGGTAGCGCAATTCGTTGTCTTGTTTGAACGAGCCGTCGTGTTCCTCATCGACCACAATCAACCCGACATCATCCATCGGCGTGAACACCGCCAGCCGCGTGCCAATCACCAGCTTCGCCTGCCCCAACATGGCGCGCAAATAATCCTGCGTGCGCCTGCCTGCCGCCATCTGGCTGTGCAACACGGCAGTCGGCACGTCGGCAAAACGGTTTTCCACCCGCTTCAAAAGCTGCGGCGTGAGGTTGATTTCAGGCAACAAAAACAACACCTGCCGCCCCTGCGCCAACACTTTCGCCATCGCATCGAAATACACCTCGGTCTTGCCGCTGCCGGTGATGCCGTACAGCAGAAACGGCTGGAAGCTGCCGAAGGCCGTCTGAATTTCATCGGAAGCCTGCTGCTGGTCGGCATTCAACACAAATTCAGACGACCTCAATACAGGTTTTGCCGCTTCCGTCGTTTCAATCCAACCCTGTTCCGCCCAATCTTCGATTAATTTCGCCGCCTGTGCGTTCACCTGCTTCAATGCCGCCATCGTCATCCCGCCCGACAGCAGCGCGTCCCACAAAGCCGCTTTTTTATTGAACCGCGCCGGCGGCGGCGTTTGCGCCCTGCCCGCTTCGTTCAGCGCGTAAAACAACGGCGGCTGCGGCATTTCCACCGCGCGCGTTTCCTTCAAACCCTGCGGCAGCGCGGCAAACACCGCCTGCCCCGTCGGATAGTGGTAATAACGCGACGTAAACGAGAGCAAATCACGCCAGTTTTCAGGCAGCAGCGGCTCGTCCAAAAAGGTCGTCTGAACGCCCAAAATCCGCGCCGCATCCATATCGGGCGCAATATCCGTTTCCCACACAATCCCGACCACGGTCTTGTTGCGAAAAGGCACAAGCACCCGCGTTCCTTGCGGCAGCGGGTCGGAATGGGAATAAGTCAAAAGGCCGTCTGAAAGCGGCACGTTTACGGCGATGCGGTGGTAGATCATGGTGTGTAAAAAATGTTTGAGGCCGTTTGAAAAAACGGAAGCTATTTGCACAAATACAAACAGTCTTTATCCAAGGTAAAGCCGTAACCCTGTTTCCACAAATCAAAATAAGGACGGAGAAAATCGCTGTCAGGTTTGGTGCGGTAAAGCGGGTATTGCAGATAGGCGGACAGGTAATAATCACAACTTACGGAATAATAGGCTTCGAACAACACTTGTTCGGGGCTGTTGTAATCTGTATTGCTCGTCTGCCATTCGCTGAATACCTCTCCCAACAAATCCTGAGTATCGTTAAACTCTTCCGCAGGCTCACCCAAACGTATCTGTTTAATCGCTGCCAAGGCTGCAATCAGCTCTTCGTCTTCAACAAAGCGGGCAAATTCGCGCAACCCTTCCAGCAAACGCTCACCCGTCTGTCTCACTTCCGCCTCATCTTGCGCAGGCGGACAGAAATAGCCGGGAATATAGCCGCCGTCGAGGATTTCTTGGTTATGTTCGGCAGTGTTTTGATACACAGGCATAATGCGCGCCAACAATTCACGCCCCTTTTCCAAAGGCTCAAACACATCAGCCACGCCTTCTCCGTCAGGCATAAAACCTTGAAACAAACCATAGAAATAGTCTTCCCAGCCATTATATTTATCTGCTGCCCGTGGCTCTTCGCCCAGCAGCTTAAACAGATATTCAGCGTATTCTTGTTGGTTCATCTTTTCTCTCAAAGTGTCGATAAAATCTTTCAGTTGCCCGCAGCAAATCTTTCAGACGACCTCAAACCGGCCCGAAGTCCGCTTAGCCATATGTTTACGGCGATGCGGTGGTAGATCATACAGGCAGGCAAATCGTTTTTTTGCGTATTTTAACAGCCGAAAGCTATTTTCAGACGATAAATTGAGCCTCAATACAATGCAGGCATGACAGAGGTTTGATACAATGCGGTTTTCTTGACACACGCCTATACTTAAAAATGAAAACCAAATTAATCAAAATCTTAGCCCCCATCGCTCTGATCTCACTGACCGCGTGCGGGCAAACGCCCGTTTCACAGGCAAATGCAGCGCCCTCTTCAGCCGCCAAGCCCGCCGCCCCCGTACAAGGCAAAGTCGGCGAAGCCTTGAAAGCCCGCCTCGAAAAAATTTACGAATCCCAAGGCCTGAAAGTCATCAGCGTCAGCGAAACCCCTATTCAAGGCATTTATGAAGTCGTTGTCAGCGGCAAACAAATCATTTACACCGATGCCAAAGGCGACTATATGTTTGTCGGCGACCTCATCGACGTCAACACGCGCAAAAGCCTGACCGACGAACGCGCCGCCGATTTGAACAAAATCGACTTCGCCTCCCTGCCTTTGGACAAAGCGATTAAAGAAGTACGCGGCAACGGCAAGCTGAAAGTCGCCGTCTTCTCCGACCCCGACTGCCCATACTGCAAACGCTTGGAACACGAGTTTGAAAAAATGACCGACATCACGATCTACAACTTCATGATGCCGATTCCGAGCCTGCACCCCGATGCCGCGCGTAAAGCCGAAATTTTGTGGTGCCAGCCCAACCCGACCCAAGCCTGGACCGACTGGATGCGCAAAGGCCAATTCCCGAGCGGCAAAGCCAATTGCGACAATCCCGTTGCCGAAACCACTTCTTTGGGCGAACAATTCGGCTTCAACGGCACACCTACCCTCGTCTTCCCGAACGGCCGCAGCCAAAGCGGATACAGCCCCATGCCGCACCTCAAAAAAATCATCGAAGACAATCAGAAATAAGATTGGCTTCAAGATACGGCAAAGGTCGTCTGAAAACCGATATACAAGGTTTTCAGACGACCTTTTTCATACCGCCGAAGCAGGCAGGCAAACTGTGTTAAAATCCCAAGCTCTTGAATAAACGGACCAAATATCCCGTCTGCAAATCTGTCCATCCGATGCGAACCGATTTTCTGAGTACATCCCAAGCAAGTCGGCGCAGCCGCTTGATACGTTTCACCCTATCCGGCGGCAGATTTCAGACGACCTTTAAGACAGCATTATGAAAAAACACCTATACCGCATCACACTCCTCACCATCGCCGCAGCCGTCCTCTCCGCCTGCCCGAGCAAACGCATCAAAAACCTTCCCGAAGTCGACACCACCACCGTCAAAGGCCCGGACCGCCCCACCGGCACGCCCGACCCCGCCGGTACCACCGTCAGCGGCGGCGGCGCGACCTACACCGTCGTGTCCCACCAAGAACTGCCGCACTGGAGCACCCAACACTTCGTCAAAAGCCTCCAATCCTTCCGCTTAGGCTGCGAGAAACTGAAAAACCGCACAGGCTGGCAAGATGTCTGCGCCCAAGCCATGCAGACGCCCCTCCACCATTTCCAAGCCAAACATTTCTTCGAACGCTATTTCACCCCTTGGCAGGTCAGCAACAACGGCAACCCCGCCGGCACCATCACCGGCTACTACGAGCCCGTCCTGCTCGGCGATGACAAAGCCACAAGCAAAGCCCGCTTCCCCATCTACGGCATCCCCAACGACTTCGTTTCCGTCCCCCTGTCCGCCAATTTGAGGGGCAGCAAAGCCACCGTCCGCATCCGACAAACCGGTGCCAACAGCGGCGTTATCGACAACAGCGGCACACATACCGCCGACCTGTCCCAATTCCCCATTACCGCCCGCAGCACCGCCCTCAAAGGCAGATTTGAAGGCAGCCGCTTCGTTCCTTATTACACCCGCAACCAAATCAACGGCGGCGCGCTCAACGGCAAAGCCCCCATCCTCGGTTACGCAGAAGACCCCGTCGAACTCTTCTTCATGCACATCCAAGGTTCAGGTCGTCTGAAAACCCCGTCCGGCAAATACATACGCGTCGGATTCGCCGACAAAAACGAACACCCCTACGTCTCCATCGGACGCTACATGGCAGACAAAGGCTACCTCCCCCTCGCACAAACCAGCATGCAGGGCATCAAAGCCTACATGAAGCAAAACCCCGGCCGCCTCGCCGAAGTCTTGGGACAAAACCCCAGCTACGTCTTCTTCCGCGAACTGACCGGCAGCAGCGAAGCTGGACCGGTCGGCGCATTGGGCACACCGCTCTTGGGTGAATACGCAGGCGCCATCGACCGCCACTACATCACCCTAGGCGCACCGCTGTTTGTCGCCACCGCCCATCCGACCACCAAAAAAGCCCTCAACCGCCTCATCATGGCGCAAGACACCGGCAGCGCCATCAAAGGCGCCGTCCGCGTGGACTACTTCTGGGGCTACGGCGATGAAGCAGGCGAGGTTGCCGGCAAAATGAAAACCACAGGCTACGTCTGGCAACTCCTGCCCAACGGCATGAAACCCAGTTATCAGCCTTAAAATCAGCTAAAAAGTCAAAAGGTCGTCTGAAAACCGGTTTTCAGACGACCTTTTTCATATCCAAACCATCCATGCCCGCTCTTATAGTGGATTAACTTTATAGTAAATTAAAAACAAAATAGTACAATAC
>NZ_KV838067.1:0-16331 GCF_001838645.1 Neisseria sp. HMSC70E02
TTACGTGCGGTTTGCTACGTTCAAATTTTTCCTTTGCCATGGCAAATTTCCTATCTTTAAAATACTGAGAAAATGGTATTTGGTGCCCATGGGCAGATTTGAACTGCCGGCCTCTCCCTTACCAAGGGAGTGCTCTACCCCTGAGCTACATGGGCCAATAGACTATTGGAGCGGGTGAAGGGAATCGAACCCTCACCGTAAGCTTGGAAGGCTTCTGCTCTACCATTGAGCTACACCCGCAGACTTACTGCATCAATGCTCCAACACATTGGAATTTGGTGGTGGGAGAAGGATTCGAACCTTCGAAGCTCTCGCAACAGATTTACAGTCTGCCCCCTTTGACCGCTCGGGAATCCCACCAAAAGAGAACGTAAGTTTATTCGTGACTCAGATTTTCGTCAAGTTCTTTTTTAATTTTGTTTTCTTAAAATCACTCAATTTATTGCTTTAAAAAAGAATTTATTTGAACTGAATGATTTTTTCGTATTTTGCCATAAGCTCTTCGTGCGTTTCCGGATGCTCTTCATCAATCAGGATGCAGTCCACGGGACATACCTGCTGACATTGCGGCTCATCGTAATGGCCTACGCACTGCGTACACAAATTAGGGTTGATTTCGTAAATTTCCTCGCCTTGCGAGATGGCGTCATTGGGGCACTCCGGCTCGCAAACGTCACAGTTAATGCACTCATCTGTAATAAAGAGCGACATTTCTTTTCCTTTTTCATTTAAATTATCAAAACCGATTGGGCGCGGATTATAGCACAAACGCGTCAAAAACAATCCGTTTAGGCGAATGTTTACACCCTGGTAATGATTCTCAAATCTCTTACTATTCAGCTACTTGGACAAACTGCAAGAGCACAAAACCGCTCTTACCCGCCCGTCCTTCGCGATAAGGCTCCAGCCACTCGGGGAAATCAGGCAGCTCCCCTGCTTCAATATAGACCATTGCCCCGTTTTTCAAGCTGTTTTTCAAAGAAGTAAACAAATTTTCCCAATCCTGCCACGCAAACGGCGGATCCAAAAAGACCACATTAAACTTTTCAGACGACCTCTGCAGATACGCAAGGCCATCGGTATTGAGGATTTCCAGTTTATCCAAACCCAATGCTCTGGCGTTTTGCCGCAGCATATCGGCAGTTTTGCGATTATTATCTGCCAGCACCACCCTCTTCGCGTTACGGGACGCGGCTTCAAATCCCAACGCGCCGCTTCCGGCAAACAAATCCAACGCATTCAGACCGGTCAAATCCTGACCCAGCCAATTAAAAAGTTTTTCGCGGACACTGTCAGGCGTCGGCCGCAGACCGTCCGCATCTGCAAAAACCAGTTTCCGTCCCCTGCATTGTCCACCGATGATGCGGACTTGATTTGAATGTTTGCTGTGTTTGCTCATGATTAAAACGAATCGTCCAACAGTTTCAGACGACCTCTAAAGAATGACAAAGCAGCCATTATACCGCAGCGTTTTTTCATTTAAGGCCGCATGAAAACAATTCGGCGCATCGTGAAATTTTATTTTTTATGATGCTAAACTTACAAAATTTTATAAATCATAAAATATTTTCTCAAATAAAAAGGTCGCTTACGTCCGCCATTAGAACTTTCCCACCGCTTTTTCAGTCTATTGACCATAATACTTAAATGAAAATATGGATGGCTGACAATGCCGCTTTGGAAAATTTTTTTGGGTGTTTATATCGGCGGCGTGATTGCCTTCACCGCCCACGCCCATTTTTTTGACGAATATTACCGCCACTTGGGATTGATTCCGAACTTGGGGCGCGGTCTGCTTTGGTTCGTCTTTTGCCTGCCCTTGATCAGCAAAACCGTTGCTTTGATTGTCAGCTTGTTCTTTCTTGCCACGTTGGTTTTTGCAAGGCGTTAAATCCCTTCTTAATAAAACTGAAAAGGTCGTCTGAAAATTTTTCAGACGACCTTTTCTCTTTTAAACCAACCTACCTTCATCACTCTTTCGGTGCAGGCGGTTCAATCTGTTCTTTCCAGCCGCATTCTTTTTGCGGACAGACTTTTTCCACGCCCCAGCGTTTGGTGGTTTTGATGGTTAAAACCGGCCAATGGCAGTTCGGGCATTCTTCGGCAACGGGCGGGTTCCAAGTGGCGTAGTTGCAGTCGGGATAGGTGCTGCAACTGTAAAACAGTTTGCCGTAGCGGGATTTGCGCTCGACGAGGTTGCCTTTTTTGCATTGCGGGCATTGGACGCCGGTATCTTTGGGTTTTTCCAGCGGCTCGACGTGCTTGCATTTGGGGTAGTTGGCGCAACCGATGAATTTGCTGCCGGTGCGGCTGTATTTGTACACCAGCCGTCCGCCGCATTTGGGGCATTCGCGCCCGTCGAGTTCGGCTTGCTCGGCTTCGGCTTTGGCGATGCGCTCGGCGGCTTCTTCGGCGGTTTCGTTGACGTTGCGCGTGTAGCTGCACTCGGGATAGCCGGCACAGGCGACGAAGCGGCCCATTTTGCCGAACTTGATTTGCAGTTTGTGTTCGCCGCATTTTGGACAGGTTTCGTCGAGTTCCTGCGTGGTGAATTTGGCGCGTTCGATGCCTTCTTTTTCTTCCACTTGTTTGATGAACGGCTTCCAGAATTTGTCCATCACGGGAATCCAGCGGCGTTTGCCGTCGGCGATTTCGTCGAGCTGGTCTTCGAGTTTGGCGGTGAAGTGGTAGTCGACGTATTGGGCGAAGTGTTCGGTCAGGAATTTGTTGACGATGTCGCCCGTGTCGGTGGGCATGAAGCGTTTTTGCTCAAGGGTAACGTATTCGCGGTCTTTGAGCGTGGAGATGATGCTGGCGTAGGTCGAGGGGCGGCCGATGCCGTATTCTTCGAGGGCTTTAACCAGCGTGGCTTCGTTGTAACGCGGCGGCGGGGTGGTGAAGTGTTGTTCGCCGTAGAGTTTGTCCACAGGCAGTTTGTCGCCCTCGCTCATTTCGGGCAGTTTTTTGCTGTCTTCGCCTTCTTCATCGTCGCTGCTTTCTTCGTAAACGCTGAGGAAGCCTGCGAAGGTTTGCACTTGTCCGGTTACGCGGAATACGCCTTTGCCGACGGTAATATCGACTGTGGTTTGGTCGAATTTGGCGGGCGTCATCTGACAGGCGACGGTGCGCTGCCAAATCATTTGATAGAGTTTGAACTGGTCTGCGCTCAGGAAGGGTTTGACGCTTTCGGGCGTGCGGTACACGGACGTCGGGCGGATCGCTTCGTGCGCTTCTTGGGCATTTTTGGATTTGGTTTTGTATTGTTTGGCAGCACTCGGCAGATATTCTTTGCCGATTTTGTTTTCGATGTAATGGCGGATTTCGGTTAACGCTTCATCGGCCAAATTCACGCTGTCGGTACGCATATAGGTAATCAGACCGATGGCACCCTGCCCTACGTCTATACCTTCGTAAAGCTGCTGGGCGGTACGCATGGTGCGGTCGGTGGTGAAGCCGAGTTTGCGCACGGCATCCTGCTGCATGGTAGAAGTGGTAAATGGCGCGGCGGGATTGCGGCTGCGTTTTTTCTTTTCAATGGCGGTAACGACGGCCTCTTTGCCTTCGAGTTCTTTCAACACGTCGGCTTGCGCGGCTTCGTTCGGCAGGGCGAATTGTTCGAGTTTCGCGCCGTTGTATTGGGCGAGTTTGGCGGTAAACTTGCTGCGGCCTTTGTGGCTGTCGAGATGCACCGTCCAATATTCCTGCGCTTCAAACGCGCGGATTTCGTTTTCGCGTTCGCAAATCAGACGCAGGGCGGGACTTTGCACACGGCCCGCGCTCAAACCGCGTCGGATTTTTTTCCACAACAATGGCGAGAGGTTGAAACCGACCAGATAGTCCAAAGCGCGGCGGGCTTGTTGCGCATCAACCAAGTCCATTTCGATTTCGCGCGGGTTGGCGACGGCGTCGAGGACGGCGTTTTTGGTGATTTCGTGGAACACGACACGCTGCGGCTTGATGTTTTTCAGGCCGCGTTTGGATTTGAGGATTTCAAAAAGATGCCAGGAAATCGCTTCGCCTTCCCTATCCGGGTCGGTTGCGAGGTAGATGTTTTCGGCTTCTTTGGCTCCGGCGACAATCGCATCGACGTGTTTGGCGTTGCGTTTGATCAGCTCGTATTTCATGGCGAAGTCGTGTTCGGGATCGACGGCACCGTTTTTGGGGACGAGGTCGCGGACGTGGCCGTAGGAGGCCAGAATTTCGAAATCGCCGCCAAGGTATTTTTTCAGGGTTTTGGCTTTGGACGGTGATTCGACGATTAAGAGGTTTTTCGCCATTGTTTGTTCTCTTTTAATGTATTGGATGATGCGTTTCAGACGACCTTTCTGAACAAGCTGCGTCAAAAGGTCGTCTGAAAAGGTTTAATGCATGGTCGCTTTGCCGTTGAGCGCGCCCATCAGGTCGTCGCCGATTAAGACGGGCAATTCGCTTTTGTGCGCCCACAACAAGAGCAACACCAGCACTTTCGCCGTATCGAGTGTGATTTCTTCGGGCGGGATGTGCATCAGGGCGTGGATGACGATTTCGCGCTGCTCGTAAGTGATGGCGCGTTCGGCAACCAGATACTGCATCAACCCCATGACTTCCTGCGGCAGGTTTTCCACTTCCTCGTTGCAATACACGCGCAGGGCATGGCTGTCGAACGGCGCAGCGGCAAATTCGGACGTGTTGAACAACACTTCCATCATCATCAGCGTATTGCCGATTTCCGTTACGTCAAAACCCGCATCTTCCAACAGGCGGCCCAAATCCTCCGGCGGCGGACAATTGTCGAAATCTTGGAAGTGTTCGATGAGATAGGCGATGACTTCTGTCATGCTGGTTCCTTAATGAATGAATCAATTATGCTTTTATGCGCTGATAGCGTCCGCCCGGCAAGGCGGCGACGATGCCGTCGAGTTCGTATTCCAGCAGGCGAGCGTAAACGTCTGCCGCCGCCCATGCGGTTTGCTGCGCCAATATATCGGGATGAACGGGGTCGTAACCCATGGCGTCCAGCAGCCCGTCTTCCGCTGTCGGCGCGGCAACCGTATTGGCTTGCGCCGGCTGTTTTCGGACATGAAGGTCGTCTGAAAACGGCAAAACAGGTTCAGACGACGTCTCTCTGACGGCAGTGCGTTTTTCCGTTTTTTTGTTTTTCTTATTTATAGAATATGATGGAACTGCCGCATTTTGCAATAGCCCCGGACATTCGTGAAGGATGTCGTCCAAACATTCCACCAATTTCGCGCCGTCTTTAATCAGCTTATGACAGCCTTTGCTGTGCGGATTGTCTATCGAACCGGGCACCGCCATCACCTCCCGTCCCATCTCCGCCGCCAGCTTGGCGGTAATCAGCGAACCGGATTCCAACGCGGCTTCAACCACCAGCGTAACCTGCGACAACGCGGCAATCAGGCGGTTGCGGCGCGGAAAGTTGCCCGCAAACGGCCGCGTATCCAAAGGAAACTCGCTGACAATCAATCCTTTTTCGGCGATTTCATAGGCAAGGTTTTTATTGGACGGCGGGTAAATGCGGTCTATGCCCGTCCCCCATACGGCGATGGTGCCGCCGCCCGCCTGCAACGCGCCTTGATGGGCGGCGGTGTCGATACCTGAAGCCATACCCGACACGACGGGAATATCCTTTTCGCTCAACGCTCTGCCGAAATCTTTGGCAATCCGCATCGCCTGCGGCGTGGCATGGCGGCTGCCGACAATGGCGGCGGAAGGTTTGTGCAGCAGTTGCACGTTACCGCGCAAAAACAAAACCGGCGGCGCGGTAATGCCCTGCGTCAGCATTTCGGGAAAATCATCATCTTGCAGCAGCAACAAACGGCAGCCGTCCTGCTTTTCCCATTGCAGCGCCGCTTCCGCAGCCTTTTGCGCCAACGCCCGTTTTTCGCCGTTACGCCAAGATTCGGCTGCCTGCTTGTGGCGCACTATCGTGGCGATTTGCTCCGCCGGAGCATCCAGCGCGGCTTTCGCACTGCCGAAACGTTGCAGCAGGAGCAAGAAGCCCTCCGCACCGACATAAGGCGTAAACGCCAGTTGCAGCCAGGCAAGGCGGTCGTTTTCCGTCATCAATTGTGTCCCCTTGTGTTCTCAGACGACCTTTGTTCGGGAGGTCGTCTGAAAACAGATAAATGTCAGTATTTAACGATAAAGCCGGCGAACTTTAAACCGATACGGCGTTCCCGCACCTGCTTCCGGTTTCGTACCTGTTCACCGTCATGCGGATGCTGCCAAACAGCCGGCAACCCGTTAGTAACTTTTGTAATATTTTTATATTCTACACGATACGGTAGAAATGTCCGTTATTTGAATGGTTGTCGCACTTTGCCTCAAAAGTGTGTCGGCTATACGGCAAAAGCGAACAGATTAATGGCAAACAAGGTCGTCTGAAAACATACCGCAGCGTGCCGTATGCTTTCAGACGACCTCTTATCCTACTACCGCCCTACTCTTCTGCTTTTTCCGCTGCGCTGCGGCGGGAAACGCTGATGCCTAATTGTTTGAGTTTGCGGTAGAGGTGCGTGCGCTCCAGGCCGACTTTTTGGGCGACGCGGCTCATGTTTTGCCCTTCTTGGGCGATGTGGTACTCGAAATAGCGGCGTTCCAATTCTTCACGCAGTTCGCGCAAAGGCATATTGAAGTTGAAACCTCCGACGATTTCGGTGGCGACTGTCGCCCGTTTTTGCCCCAATGCGGCAACGACCGCCTGCTCGTGGACTTCCTGTCCGTCCGCCTCCAGCATCAGGTTTTTCACGACGCTGCGGAGCTGGTCGAAATTGCCCGGCCAGTTGTATTGGCAGAGAACAGTCAGCGAGCCGTTGCTGAATTTGACGGGCTGGATTTTTTCGCTGTCCGCCAATTCGGTCATGACTTGGTTGACCAAGAAAGCGATGTCTTCGGATTGGCTGCGCAACGGCGGGATACTGATGACGTTGCCAGAAAGCAGTTCGGACAACTTGGCATCGGCAATGGCGTCTGCCGGGCTTTCATCGGCGGCGTGGCTGCCGGCGACGATAACGCGCACGTTGTAACGGTCTGCCTTGCCGAGGATGAAACTGATGCCGTTTTGGATGTTTTTGCTGTACTGCGCGGCATCACCGAGATAAAGCGTGCCGCCCGATGCTTTTTGCAGCAGCTCCAATGGCGCATCGGCAATGAGTTCGACGCGGCTGAGTCCGACCCAAGGCGTGCCGCTTTTGTGGAAATAACGGGCAACGATTTCAAACGGCGAACCGGTTTCGCCGCTGAGCAGCACGGGGCCGCTTTTTTTCACGGCAGGCTCAAGCTGTTGCTTGAATTCTTGAATGGCGGGGCTGTTGCCGAGTTTATCGAAGGACAAGCCCGCCGCCATCTGCATTTCGCCGTGTTTGAGGGCGCGGTCGACGGTAGAGAGCAGCTTTTGCAGGGCAATCGGTTTTTCCAAAAAATCGAGCGCGCCGATTTTGGTGGCTTCGACGGCGGTGTCGATGCTGGCGTGTCCGCTCATCATCACCACGGGCATGTTGAGCTGTCCGTTTTTCGCCCACTCTTTGAGCAGGGTAATACCGTCGCAGTCGGGCATCCATATGTCCAACAACACCATGGCGGGACGGGTCTGGTGGCGCAGTTGGCGCGCCTCTTCGGCGTTCTCCGCCAAAGCCACGGAATAACCTTCGTCTTGGAGGATTTCCGAGAGCAAGTCGCGGATACCTACTTCGTCATCTACAATTAAAATATCACTGCTACGCATAAGTTTCTACCAATCGGGGTAAGGCTATTTTCACACACGCACCGCCTTCGTTCTGATTGCTCAGGCTGATGCGGCCGCCGTGCTCTTCGATGATTTTCTTCACAACGGGCAATCCCAGTCCCGTACCTGTCGGCTTGTCGGTAACATACGGCTCGAAGGCATTATGCAGCATTTCCTTGCTGAAACCTTTGCCGTTGTTACAAACGGTCAATAAAACCTGTCCGTCGTTATCTTCACCGACGCTGACATTCACTTGAGGAACTTCTGCCTCTTCCGCCGCCTCCGCCGCGTTTTTGAAAATATTGTGCAACACCTGCCGCATGGCGGTGGTATCGGCGGAAATCGGCTGCGGCTTGTCGGACAAGTTCGGAACAAAGCGGCACGCCCCGCCCTCGTACAGCAGCAACACTTCTTCGACCAAGCGGTTCAAATCGTGTTTTTCAAAATTCAGCGACGGGGCACGGGCGTAATTGCGGAAGGCTTCGACCATTTCTTTCAATGCCGCCACCTGTTTGACGATGGTGTCGGTCGAACGGCTGAGGATTTGGGCGTGTTGTTCGTCCAATTTATCATGCAATTTCCATGCCAATCTCTCGGCGGAAAGTTGAATGGGCGTGAGCGGATTGCGGATTTCATGCGCCAGCCGTTTCGCCACTTCGCCCCATGCGGCTTCTTTTTGGGCGCGGATGAGGACGGTGATGTCGTCGATCACCATTACCACACCATTGTCGTTGTCGTCGGGCAGGATGGTGGCTTTACCCAAGAGAATCCGCGCATCGTCGGGGGCGGCGTATTCGACTTGGATGGGTTTGGCGGCATTGGCGGTTTCTTCAATGGCGGCAAACACTTCGGCAAGCAGGGTCTGCTGCGGCGATTGTCCGCGCCAGTCGTGCCAGTTGCTGCCCCACAGCGGCACCAATTCAATGCCCAAAATCCGTTCGGCGGCTTTGTTGAAGGTTTTCAGACGACCTTCAGCATCCAAAGTAATCACGCCCGTGGTCAAACTTTCCAACACGCATTCGAGATAGTGGCGCGCCGCTTCTTCGCGCAGGCGGTTGTTCTCGTCGGCTTCTTTGGCAATGGCAAGCTGTTCGGTCATATGGTTGAACAACTGGGTCAACCTGCCGAATTCGTCGTTGCGGAACACGGGGCGTTTCTGGCTGAAATCGCCCTGCGCCACCGCCCTTGCACCTTCTGCCAACGACAATACCGGCTCGACGAAGCGGCGGGCGAAATACAGCGCCATCACCAAGGCAAGGAAAATCGCCAACAGCGCGGCAACCAGCAAAGTCGCCAAAAAGAAGGTTTGCAGGCCTTGTTTGGTGTAACTCAATTCGGCGTATTTCGCCCGCGCCGCTTCAATCAGCGTCGCATCTTGCGCCACATCCTGCGGGATGGGCTGGCGGAAAAACAAGGCGTAATCGCGTCCGTTGTGCGCGCCGATGAGCATCCAGCCTTGCGCGTACAAGACATTTTCTATGTTTTCCAAACTGCGTATCGAGCCGGTCTGCTCCAGCTTCTCCCATCCTTCTTTGTCGAGTTCGGGTTGGTTTAGTTTCAGCGGATTGACACTTTTCTCGGTTTTATGGGTTTTGACGTCGTAGAGCGAAAGCTGGGTAAAGCCGCCCGATTTGGCGGCATTTTTCAGCGCCTTGCCCAAATCGCCGTCCACAGACGCGGTGCTGATCAGGTCGATTTGCACCGGCGTGGCGTTGCTGACGGCGTTGTCCACCGCCAGATTCAGCGCGGATTTGCTCAAGTTCAGGCTGCGCTCGAGGGCTTCGTGGGTATCGTTGCCGAACCACGAATTAATCGTGCCGTTGATGAACTGCGCGGAAATGCCGAACAAGAACACGCCCGGCAATACCGCCACCAGCGTAAACATCCCCGACAGCCGCCGCGCAATCTGCGAACCGAACACGCCCTTGCTTTTGTCGCGCATGAGGAGGAGGACGTAACGCGTCAAAACCGACGCCAACACCAGCATCAGCAGCGCACACAGGGCGATAATCCACCAAAAATATTCCGCCAGCGGACTGGTGCTGCCCGTTGCAATGGTCAGTCCGTAGAGCAGTCCCACCGCCGCCAACACGGCAATCAGGAGAAAGCGGCGCATGGTTTACTCCTGAGAGATGGTCAGAGACTTCCAGCCGGAATCCAAGTGCCAGTTTTTAGAAGTCAATGCGTTGATTTGGAAGGGTTTGGGCAGCTTCGCTGTCGAGAGCAGCAGGCGGATTTCGGCTTGCGTGTCTTTCGCTGCAACGCCGCTTAACGCGCCTTTGGACAGCACTTTCCAGTTGGCGACCGCCCCTACGCCGCGCAAGGCGGTCTCGAGCGTGTCGTATTCGGTGGAAAACGTGCCGACGGTTATGCGGTAGCGGTTGGTCAGCGGATGGAAGGAAAGTTTGTAGTGGATGGTGTTGTCGCTGTTGAGCAGCTGGTCAAACTTGAAGCGGTAAGACGGCATGGAAGGCGCAGAAAGCTGCCAGCTCAAAGTGAAATTCAACGGCACGCCCTGCCGGAGCGCCTGTTTGAGCTGGTCGGGCAAATCGGTGCGGAAACGGCTGCTGACGGAAAGCTGTCCGGTCTCGGTCAGTTTCGCCTCGGAGCGGGTCACGCTGATGCCCTCCGCCGCCGCATTCAGCGACAGGGCGAGCAACAGCGTTCCAAACAGCCGTTTACTGCTTTTTGATAAGCGCGTAATAAAAGCCATCTTGATGTTTGTTCGGTAAAAGCACACGCGATTCGATCAGCTCGGCATCGGCGTGGCGGTTGAGGAATTTTTGCAACTGAACGTCGTTTTCTTCGACGAACACCGAGCAGGTGGCCAGCAGCATTCTGCCGTTTTTCGTCAGGGTTTGCCAAAGCGCGTCCAGCAATGCCTCCTGCTGACGGGCGGTTTTGGCGGCATCGGTCGGACGGCGCAGCCATTTCACGTCGGGATTGCGCCGCGCCACACCCGAGGCGGTACACGGCACGTCGGCAAGGATGGCGTCGAAAGACTTTCCATCATACCACGCCGCCAAGTCCTGCGCATCGGCGCAAGCCAGAGCGGTCGTCTGAAACCCCAAGCGGTCGAGATTGTCCTTCACCCTTTTCAGACGACCTTCGTCTATATCCAAAGCGGTAACATGACAATCCGCCAGTTCCAACATATGCCCCGTCTTCCCGCCCGGCGCAGCGCACGCATCCAAAATCCGTTCGCCGTCTTTAGGGTTTAACAGATACGCCGCCTGCTGCGCGCCGAAATCCTGCACCGACACCAGCCCTTCGGCAAAACCGGGCAGGCGGTTCACCGGCACGGCTTCTTCCAGCGTTACCGCATATTCATCCAACGCCTTAGCCGCAATACCTTCCGCCGCCAGCTTTTCCAAATACGATTCGGCATTGCCGTGGTGTCGGTTGATCCGCAGCGTCATCGGCGGATGCGATTGCAGCGCGGTGGTGATGTTGTGCCAATGTTTCGGATAATGGTTTTTCAGGTACGCCACCCACCACAGCGGCAGGTTGTGTTTCGCCACATCGTCTTTTTTGCACGAAGCCGCGAGCTTGTCGCGTTCACGCAAAAAACGCCGCAAAATCGCGTTGGCAAACGAACGGTACTGCCCGCGCCCGATTTTCGCGATACTCTCGACCGCCTCGTTAACCACCGCATGAGGCGCGTTGCGCGTGTAATGCAGTTGGTACATCGCCGCCAAAAGCAGGCTTTCGAGCTGCGGATTGTCAATCGGCTTTTTCAGCATCTGCGCGAGCATATGTTTCAAGCTGCCCAGATAACGCTGGCAGCCGTAGGCAATATCCTGCAACGCGCCGTTTTCCTGCGCCGTCAGCTCGGGATGCGCCGCGCGGATTTGCGCCAACACATCCTGAAGGTTGCGCCCTTCGGCGACCGCCGCAATGCTGTCGGCGGCGAGTTTTTGGGCGAGGGACATACTCATAAATTCAATTCCTTAAATGACTGCTGTGGTTCGATTTGTTCGTTAAACATGTAAACGCCGTACAAGCGGTTCGGGCGGTGTTCGGGGCAAGATTCAAATTGTGTTAATCCGATTGCCTGCTCATGACAATATCCATATAGTCCGTTCTTTTCAACACACATAAGGATTCATCATGACTTTGCGCGCCCTTTCCCTGCTTGCCGTTTCCGCCGCACTCGTTTCCGGCAGCCTGACCGCCGCGGCGGCACCGCACAAACATTCCCGCGCCATCTCCCAAGCGCAAGCCGTCAAAATCGCCAAGAAACGCGTCGGCGGCGGCCGCGTTACCGACATCGACCACAGCGACGGACGTTGGGAAATCGAAATCCGCAGAGGCTGCACCGAATACGATGTGGACGTTTCCTCACAAAGCGGCCGCGTCATCAAAGTGGACACCGACAACCACTGCGACGATTAATCGATTCTTGATTAATGGACTCTTAATGAGAAGCCGGACTGTCTGTCTGGCTTTTCTGTTTTCAGACGACCTCAAACTTGCCCGAGGTCGTCTGAAAACATTTAATCTGCCGTTTTATCTGATTCGGGATTTTCAGACGACCACCCCGTCACGTTCCAACAATGCCCGATAGCGTTCGGCGTCCTGCGGCGAATAGCAACAGAAAATGATTTTTTCGACAGACGGACACTGCGGCAAGGTTTTTTTCAAAATCGCCAAAGCGGTCTCGGCAGCCAAATCGGCGGGGAAACGGTACACGCCCGTGCTGATACAGGGGAAGGCGATGCTGCGGATGCCGTGTTCTTGCGCCAACAGTAGGGAATTTTGATACGCTTCCGCCAGCTTGACCGCTTCGCTGCGGTGTCCGCCGAACCAAACCGGCCCGACGGTGTGAATCACAAATTTCGCCGGCAGCCGGTAGCCTTGGGTGATTTTCGCTTCGCCCGTGCGGCAGCCGTTCAACTGTCTGCACGCTTCCAACAACTCCCGTCCCGCCGCGCGGTGAATCGCGCCGTCCACACCGCCGCCACCCAACAACGAGGCATTGGCGGCATTCACGATGGCATCGACTTCAAGTTTCGTAATATCGCCTTCGACTACTTCAAACACTGCCATGATCTGCTCCTAAACGTGGGGAATCTTGTCGTCAGTTCAACAAAACCAAACGTTTCCCTGCCCGATATTTTCAGACGACCTCTGAATCATTCAAAGAAAGGTCGTCTGAAAATTAATCAGTCTGCAAACGGCTTCTACAAAACCGTCCCAACCTCAATCTTATGCCCTGCCGCAAACGCCGCAATCGGCATCCGTTTGCTGCCCGAAGGCTGCAATTCGGTAATGTTCAGCGCGTTCTCGCCGCAGGCAACGACCAAGCCGTCAGCCGAGCAAGACAACACTTCGCCCGCCCTGCCTTGTTGTGCCACTACTTCCGCTCGCCAGATTTTCATCGGCTTGCCCTGATACTCGACCCACGCAGCGGGAACGGGGTTGAAGGCACGGATTTTACGTTCAATCACTGCCGCGCTTTCGTTCCAATCAATACGCGCTTCTTCTTTGCTTAATTTTTGTGCATAAGTAACGCCTTCTTCGGGCTGTTTGACGCTTTTCAGACGGCCTTCTGTTTTTAATTGTTGCAAATCAGCAACAATCGCCGCCGCACCGAGATTCATCAGCGCATCGTGTACTTCATTCGCCGTATCGGTCGGTTGAATGGCGTAACGGTGTTCACTGACCACATCGCCGGTATCCAAGCCGATGTCCATCTGCATGATGCACACGCCCGTCTCGGCATCGCCCGCTTCAATCGCGCGCTGAATCGGCGCCGCACCACGCCAACGTGGCAGCAGCGAGGCGTGAATATTGAGGCAGCCGTGTTTTGGCGTATCCAACACGTCTTGCGGCAAAATCAGTCCGTAGGCGGCAACGACCATCACGTCGGCCTCGACCTCTTTGAGCATTTGCAGGGCTTCGGCGTTGTTGCGCAGCTTTTCGGGCTGCGCCACGCGCAAACCCAATTCCAATGCGGCCTGCTTCACGGGAGACGGGGCAAGCTGCATCCCGCGCCCTTTGGGGCGGTCAGGCTGGGTCAACACCAGCGGGATTTCAAAACCGGCGGCGGCAATGGCTTTTAAGGCGGCAGCGGCAAAATCAGGCGTACCGGCAAAGATGACTTTCATGGGGAAACTCCTTGGAAATGGGTTTCAGACGACCTATATAGCGCAACGGCAAACATTGCGACAGGTCGTCTGAAAGTTTGAAAAACAACGGCTTGCTGCCGCTTCCCCTCTTTCAGACGACCTGTTCGACCGTATCATTCGGCTTTTAGATGGTGTGTTTCTGACGTTTTTTCAGTTTGGTCTTAATCCGACCCTGTTTAAGCTGCGACAGGCGTTCGACAAAAACGATGCCCATCAAATGATCCAACTCGTGCTGCACGCAAATCGCCAACAGCCCGTCCGCCTCCAGCGTGAATTTCTCGCCTTTTTCGTTCAAAGCCTCGACCTTGACGCGTTCGGCGCGGGTAACGGTGTCGTAAATGCCCGGCACGGACAGGCAGCCTTCTTCGTAAGTGGTTTCGCCGTCTTTTTCAATAATGACGGGGTTGATGAACACGCGCGGCTCGCTGCGGTCTTCGGTCAAATCCATCACAACGACGCGTTCGTGCACATCGACCTGCGTCGCCGCCAGCCCGATACCGCGCGCTTCGTACATGGTTTCAAACATATCGGCAACCAGCTTTTGGATGCGCTCATCGACTTGCTCGACAGGCTTCGCCACGGTGTGCAGACGCTCGTCGGGATATTGCAGGATATTCAGTAAAGCCATAATTTTCTCTTCGTTTTTCAATACTTGGGACGCGCATTCAAACGCGTCCGGCAGCAGATTGTGTGTGTTTTCATACAAATTTTGCGCCTGTCTTCACAATTCCCGTGATGACACTAACATTCAATGATAAAATATGCGTCAATGAATTTCTGTTCAATGCGCACGAAACGCCTATTGACGTTTTTTAAAGGGGGACGGCGGTTTTTTGCAAACTCCCGGCCATTTCATTTTCTCCGTTTATCATTTAAAGACAAACCGAATCAATTTCAAGGGGAACGGTTATGCAACAACGTATTATAACCCTGCTTTGTGTCGCGGGCATGGCAATTTCCGCCCACGCTCAAGCAGCTTCATTAAAAGTGCGCCCCGATGCGCCGCAACGCTACGTCGTGAAAAACGGCGACACACTCTGGGGCATCTCCGGCAAATATCTGTACAGCCCGTGGCAGTGGAACCGCCTTTGGGGCGCAAACCGCGGCGAAATCCGCAATCCACATCTGATTTATCCGGGTCAGGTGTTGGTTTTGCGCTACGTCAACGGCCGCCCGCAACTGGGCTTCGAAAACGGCTCCGCAGGCAATGACGGCATTCCGGTCATCAAACTCAGCCCGCGCGTCCGCGAAACCTCTTCAGGCTACGGCATCCAAACCGTCAACGTGAACTTCTACCGCATGTTCATGCAACATCCGCAGTTCATCGACCAAATGAAGACCCAAGACGCACCGCGCCTGATCGACGGCCCTGACAACCGCATCATGTACAGCAAAGGCGAACGCGTGTACGCCTACGGCGTTACCGAACCCGGCCGCTATCTGGTTTACCGCGCCGTCAAAGACCTGACCGATCCCGATACCCGTAAATACCTCGGTCAAGAAGTCGTCTTCAGCGGTATCGTCAGCACCCTGCCCTACACCAACAGCGCGCTGGACTCTGCTTCTGACGAAGACCGCAAATACCTGAAAGACGGCGAATACTACACCCGCCTGCACCCGCTGGCGAAAGTGCCGACCCAAACCGCGCAGCCTATGATTGTGGAAGAAGCCGTTTCCGAAATCCGCAAAGGCGATTTCCTGCTGAAAATGGACGGCGAAACCGAGCCTTTCCAAATCATGCCGCACGCGCCGACGCAACACATCGACGGTAAAGTCATCTCCATCCTCGACGGCGTACACGAAGCCGGACAATTCCAAACCGTTACCCTGAACAAAGGTTCTGCCGACGGCTTGGACAAAGGCACGGTCTTGAGCATTTACAAACGCGACCGCCAAGTGAAAGTCGATTTGGAAGAAGGCAAAAAAGGCCGTAAGAGCGTAGTCAAATATGTTTCCATCCCTGCCGAAGAAACCGCATTGGCTATGGTGTACCGCACCGGCGAACATCTCTCGTCCGCCATCATTTTGGAAAACCTGACCAACGTCAACATCGGCGACACCGTATCCGAACCCGGCCGCGACTTGGACAACATGTCTGACGACAAACCGCACGTCCGCAACGAGCCGCAAGATTCCCACGATACGGAACACAACCAATACAATATCCACAGCAATATCAATAAATATTGATCGATTGCCGACAGCAAAAGCGTCGTCTGAAAATTTCAGACGACGCTTTTTATATGGATCATAAAGGTCGTCTGAAAACGACGCCGTTTATGATGAAGCGCTTCTCATCGGCAGAAACCGCGTTTCGTTTTCACAAGAGCAAAATCCAATGATGCACCTTCAACAAGCTAACTCAATACAGCATTACGCTGTACAAGTTTGAAGCAAACATTTTTTCAAACATAGAAGTTCCAGCCAAACCTTTAATTTTCCCAAATATAGTGGATTAAAATTGCAATGATACGGCG
>NZ_KV838067.1:16431-24573 GCF_001838645.1 Neisseria sp. HMSC70E02
GCCTTGTCTCATTTTTATTTTAATCCACTATACAGTCCATCAAATTTGCCTCTCAGCAATGTTTCGCCCCACACCAAACACCAAGCCAATCAGCTTTCTACCCCCTGACGAACCGCCGCATGATTGTCCATCTGATTTAAATTGAATCCAAACAAGCCAAGCCGCGCATATATAGTGGATTAAATCTAAATCAGGACAAGGCGACGAAGCCGCAGACATACAGATAGTACGGCACCGATTCACTTGGTGCTTCAGCACCTTAGAGAATCGTTTTCTTTGAGCTAAGGCGAGGTAACGCCGTACTGGTTTAAAGTTAATCCACTATAAAAAAGGTCGTCTGAAACCTTTTCATATTTCAGACGACCTCGATATCAGAACCTAAGCAATTAATCGTCGCTGGTGAATGCCAACAAGATGCGCAACAGGCTGCTGAAAATATTGTAAATCGAGATGAAAATGGTCAGGGCTGCGCTGATATGGCTGTCTTCGCCACCATCAATCACGGTACGCACCTGCCACATAATAACCAGCGAACTGAACACAACAAACGCGCCGGAAATCGCCAGGCTCAGAGCCGGAATTTGCAGAATGAAGTTAGCAACCACTGCAATCATCAGAACCACACCGCCGATTGCCAAGAAGCGTCCGAGTGAGTTCATATTCATCGTTGTGCGGCGTGCCATCGCTGCCATTGTAAAGAATACGCCGGCGGTCATGGCTGCGGCGACACCTACGATTTGAGTACCATTACGGATAGCAAGCGCATATTGCAGCAACGGGCTGATCAACACACCCATACCGAAGGTAAAAATCATCAACAAGACAACGCCCGTATTGCTGTAACGGTTTTTCTCGATAAGGAAAATCATACCGTAGAAGAATGCCAATACAGCTACAAAACCCATCCAGCGTGCGCCGAACATAGCGTACAGGTTTAGGTTCAAAGCGCTGCTGGCGAATGCGCCGGCAATAGCGGGAATGAAAGACAAACCCAGCAGGCGGTAAGTTTTTTGCAAGACAATGTTTTGGGAAACTTGTCCTGCAAGAGGATAGTCGTAAACGTCGTTTCGCATGGCGTTTGCTCCTGAAAAAATGTGTGAAAACAAAAAGAGTCCTGATTCTATCAGCAAATTATTGGCTTGGGCATAAAAATATGCCTACGTCGCCGTTTGAGGATAAGTGGTAGCGTTCAAAGCATTTTAAAGTGCCGCAATCATAAATTTACATAAAAGACTGCTTCTGAAACCGATGCCGAATCTTTGCCCACCCCTTTTACCGTTTGATTTGATTTTCACCACTTCAAAACCGGATAAAACAAGCTTCTGCAAGATAATGGATTTTGGAATTTAATGATTTGCCATAGCAAATTTGAACAGAGCCGGTTTCAGGCTGTGTAAACAACATAAGAAATAAAATAACTTCATTGATTATTCATCAACTTTCGATTTATTGTCTGTCGAACCGTTGAATGATAGGATTGCGGCGGTAAGTGTAGTGCAATCGCTCAAAATTTCATAAACGGCTGATTTCAGACGACATCAATGATGCGTAGAAAGCTGCTGTCTTCGATTTTAGCGATTCGTTATGTTTCACTTCATATCAATGATTACATAAGGAAATACAGTATGAACCGTCGTCAATTCTTGGGTGGTACAGCCGTTTCTTTGGCAGCCGCCGCTTCGTTCGCCCGCGCCCACGGACATCATGACCATAAAGGCCATTCCCACGCTGCCCCTGCTGCTGCGTCCAAAACCTATGAAGCAGCCAGAAAAGCGGCTGCCCACTGTGTTGAAGCAGGTCAAATCTGTTTGGCACACTGCATCCGACTGCTGAGCCAAGGCGATACTTCAATGAAAGATTGCGCAACAGGTGTCAACCAAATGCTGGCATTGTGTGGCGCGCTGCAAAACCTTGCCGCCCAAAACTCTCCGCTGACCCCTTCTTTGGCAAAAGTCTGTGTTGAGGCGTGCAAACAATGTGCCGCAGCGTGCAAACAACACGCAGGCCACCACGCAGAATGCAAACAATGCTATGAGTCTTGCCTTGCCTGCATCAAAGAGTGCGAAAAAATCGCTGCTTAATTGACGCAGTCAATTACCGGTCTGCCTGTGAAACAAACTTTGTTTTGCAGGCAGATCGGTTTGTTTAAAGGGGATGGCTTTCACAAAATTATTTGAAATGTAAGTTTTGTTTGTAGAATGTTGTGTCTTTGCCTACAAAATCTTGCCATAAATTTAAAATTTCACGCGCTGGCGAAAAACGGTATGTTTAGGATTATTAAGTTCTGTAACGCGCCCCGTTCTGAAATGAAGACAACAGGTTGCAAGACTTCAATCTTAACCATTCCAATGGTCTTAAAATTTCTGCCAAACACATGATTTTCACGCTTCTTAACAGACGTTTTCTTGATAAGGTCGTCTGAAAATTGCCCGACACCTTGATAAGCTTTACAATGCAAGTAATTAAAATACATCCCGCCTTATCTTCCCTTTCATGAGTTCCGTACCCTTCATCGAAATGAAAGACGTTGCCTTCGCGTATGGCGACCGTCCGATTCTGAACAATATCAATTTCAGCATTCCCCAAGGAAACTTCGCCGCCGTGATGGGTGGTTCGGGCAGCGGCAAAACCACGCTGATGCGGCTGATTACGGGTCAGATTCATCCTCAGTCGGGTAAGGTTTTGATTGAAGGACGTGATTTGGCGGGTTTTTCGGCTGATGAATTGTACGAACACCGCCGCCGCATGGGCGTGTTGTTCCAGCATGGCGCGCTGTTTACCGATTTGTCAGTATTCGACAATATCGCTTTTCCGATGCGCGAACTGACGCGCCTGCCGGAAGCGGTTATCCGCGATTTGGTTTTGTTGAAATTGAACGCGGTCGGTCTGCGCGGCGTGGAAAACCTGATGCCGTCCGAGCTGTCCGGCGGGATGTCGCGCCGCGTCGCGCTTGCCCGCACGATCGCGCTCGACCCTGAAATCATGTTGTACGACGAGCCGTTTACCGGCCTCGACCCGATTTCCTTGGGCGTGATTGCCCACTTGATCAGCCGCGTCAACAAGGCTTTGCGTTCGACCAGTATTATGGTAACGCACGACATTGAAAAATCTTTGGAAATCGTCGATCAGGTGATTTTCTTGGCACACGGCGAAATTATGTTCTCCGGCTCGCCGCAGGAAATGCGCGAACTGGATTCGCCTTGGGTACGCCAGTTTGTCGGCGGCTTGGCAGACGGCCCCGTCGCATACCGCTATCCGGCGCAAACGTCGTTGCAGCAAGATTTGCTTGGGTAGTTTTCAGACGACCTCGGTTTGCAGACGTCGTCTGAAACGTTTGTACCGTTGTTGCCTGAAGCCGAAATCATTTTTCAGACGACCCATCACCATCATCCTACAAGGTCGTCTGAAACCCGTTAATCCGTAATGGAAACCTATGAATTTTATCCGTTCCGTCGGGGCGAAAACCCTCGGCTTTATTCAATCTCTCGGCAGTATTACGCTGTTTCTGCTGAACATTCTGGCGAAATCCGGTACGGCTTTCGTCCGTCCGCGCCTGAGCGTGCGCCAAGTGTATTTTGCCGGCGTGCTGTCGGTATTGATTGTTGCCGTTTCAGGGCTGTTCGTCGGCATGGTTTTGGGTTTGCAGGGCTATACGCAGTTGTCGAAATTCAAATCCGCCGATATTTTGGGCTATATGGTTGCGGCTTCGTTGTTGCGCGAACTGGGTCCGGTGTTGGCGGCGATTCTGTTTGCCAGCAGCGCGGGCGGTGCGATGACCAGCGAAATCGGTTTGATGAAAACGACCGAACAGCTCGAAGCGATGAACGTGATGGCGGTAAACCCTGTCGCCCGCGTGGTTGCGCCACGCTTTTGGGCGGGCGTGTTTTCCATGCCGCTTTTGGCTTCGATTTTCAACGTGGCGGGGATTTACGGCGCGTATTTGGTCGGCGTGACCTGGCTGGGCTTGGACAGCGGCATTTTCTGGTCGCAAATGCAGAACAACATCACGATACATTACGATGTAATCAACGGTCTGATCAAATCCGCCGCGTTCGGCGTGGCGGTAACGCTGATTGCCGTACATCAGGGCTTCCACTGCGTACCGACCTCGGAAGGCATTTTGCGCGCCAGCACGCGTACGGTGGTTTCGTCCGCCCTGACGATTTTAGCGATTGACTTTGTGTTGACCGCATTGATGTTTACGGATTGACAGGTCGTCTGAAAACGAAACAAAGAACATTGGATATTCAAGGAACTTTAATGAAAAAGAATGTATTGGAATTTTGGGTCGGACTGTTTGTCCTGCTCGGCGTGGCAGCGGTCGGCTTTCTCGCTTTCCGCGTGGCGGGCGGCGCGGCGTTCGGCAATTCCGGCAAAACTTATACCGTATATGCCGATTTCAGCGACATCGGCGGTTTGAAGGCCAACGCGCCGATCAAATCCGCGGGCGTATTGGTCGGACGCGTCGGTTCCATCGAGCTTGACCCGAAATCCTATCAGGCGAAAGTCCGCCTCGATTTGGACAGCAAATATCAGTTCAGCAGCGACGTTTCCGCGCAAATCCTGACCTCCGGCCTGTTGGGCGAACAATATATCGGCCTGCAACAAGGCGGCGATACTGAACCCCTCGCCGCGGGCGATACCATTTCCGTTACCAGCTCCGCCATGGTTCTGGAAAACCTGATCGGTAAATTCATGACCAGCTTCGCCGAAAAAAACGCGGCGGGCGGCAACGATACAGCAAAAACCACCGAATAAACGTACACCATCATATTGATACTAGGACACTTAATCATGAAAAAAACCTCTTTCATCAGCGCACTGAGCATCGGCATCTTGAGCATCAGCATGGCGGTTGCCGCCCCTGCCGACGCAGTGAACCAAATCCGTCAAAACGCCACTCAAGTATTGAGCATCTTAAAAAGCGGCGATGCCAACACCGCCCGCCACAAAGCCGAAGCCTACGCGATTCCCTATTTCGATTTCCAACGCATGACCGCGCTGGCAGTCGGCAACCCTTGGCGTACCGCGTCTGACGCGCAAAAACAAGCGTTGACCAAAGAATTTCAAACCCTGCTGATCCGCACCTACTCCGGCACCATGTTGAAATTCAAAAACGCCAGCGTCAACGTCAAAGACAACCCCGTTGTCAATAAAGGCGGCAAAGAAATCATCGTCCGCGCCGAAGTCAGCGTACCCGGTCAAAAACCCGTCAACATGGACTTCACCACCTACCAAAGCGGCAACAAATACCGTGCCTACAACGTCGCCATCGAAGGCGCGAGCCTGGTAACCGTGTACCGCAACCAATTCGGCGAAACCATCAAAGCCAAAGGCGTAGACGGACTGATTGCCGAGCTGAAAGCCAAAAACGGCAGCAAATAACGCAAAGACAAGCCATGCCGTCCGTTTTCAGACGACATGGCTTTCGCACACCATGACCTTCAGGTTTTATCATCCAAGATTAAGTTGACAAGACAGCCATGCAAACCGAACTTCGCGACGGTACGCTGCACATCAGCGGCGACGTAACCGTCAAAACCCTGACCGCCGCCGCCTTTACCCGATTCAGACAGCAATGTCGTCTGAAAGACACCCGCGCGGTCGATTTGAGCGGCGTCGGGTGCGCCGATTCCGCCTGCGTGTCCCTGCTGCTTGACGCACTGCGCCGCCCGGACGGGAAAATCACCCTGCAAGGCATACCCGAATCCGTGCGCACCCTGTCCGAGCTTTACGAAATCAAAGACTGGTTGAACCCATGAAAAAAACCACCGCTTCACTCCTATTCCTCATCGGCCTGACCTCAACCCCCGCATTTGCCGAGAACAACCCCGCCGACCCCTACGAAGGCTACAACCGCGCCGTATTCAAATTCAACGACAAGGCCGACCAATACGTCCTCGCCCCCGTCGCACGCGGCTACCGCAAAATAACGCCCAAGCCCGTCCGCACCGGCGTGAGCAACTTCTTCAACAACCTGCGCGATGTCGTCAGCTTCGGCAGCAATGTTCTGCGCCTTGACGTCAAACGCGCCAGCGAAGACCTCGTCCGCGTCGGCATCAACACCACCTTCGGCCTTGGCGGTTTAATCGACGTAGCCGGTGCAGGCGGCGTACCCAGCAATAAAAACACCCTCGGCGACACCTTCGCCTCATGGGGCTGGAAAAACAGCAACTACTTCGTTGTCCCCCTGTTCGGCCCATCTACCGTACGCGATACCATTGGCAACGCCGTTACCACCGTCTACCCAGTTAAAAACGCCGTCTTCCACACCAGAGCAGGACGCTGGGGCACAATCGGCCTGCAGGCCATCAACACCCGTAAAGAACTGCTCGACCTGACCGACAGCCTCGAAGGCGCAGCCATCGACAAATACAGCTACACCCGCGACCTTTACATGAAAGTGCGCAGCCGCCAAACCGGCGGGACATTACCGCAAGGCGAGGATGACAATATCGACATCGACGAATTGGTGGACAGCGATCTGCCTGTCGAAGCCGGGGCAGATGCCTCCAATACCTCTGCCGGCGAAACTGCCGACCTTTATTTATACACCCCTATCCAAACCGGCGCACCAGCCGATGATGCGGCAAACGATTAATCCGGTTTCCATGCAAAAGGTCGTCTGAAACCTCTTTTCAGGGTTTCAGACGACCTTTTTCTATGCCATTTTAGAAAATCATAAGTCTGCTTGCGCAACTCACCACCAAGCCTGTGCCACATCATATAGTGGATTAAATTCAAATCAGGACAAGGCGCCGAAGCCGCAGACAGTACAGATAGTACGGCACCGATTCACTTGGTGCTTCAGCACCTTAGAGAATCGTTTTCTTTGAGCTAAGGCGAGGTAACGCCGTACTGGTTTAAAGTTAATCCACTATAAAATCAGAATGACCGTTACAAAAAGGTCGTCTGAAAAATCGACTTCAACGGAAATTCCTATTTCCCATCCGTTGAATACCCGTTTTCAGACGACCTCTCAGGGTGGTTCAATCATTCAAAGTCAAACAACTATGCAGACTCTGCACACCCGCCATCCGCGTATTTTCAGTTTCATGCGGCTTAAAAACTTATCCGCTTTGAGGCAGATTCCAATCAATCCAAAATATTAATGTGATACGGCTTTTAATTTTCTGATGATAATTCTTGATCTTCAAATTCCATACTTTCCGGATTTAGCTTCCAAATCGTCTTATCCTTAGAAGATATGGATTTTTTACCCTGATGAAATTCATAGCAGACCCTATCTGTTTTCAATATAAACTCCTTGCTGAGTTCAAATTCCATCACACACTTTCCCTGTGGCTTCAAGGACAAGGTATCTGCTACATGGTAACTCAGTATTCCATCTATTTTTTTAAAATTGAAGGGCGGACGCAACAATTTTTTATTGTCATAGAATGATTCATATATCACATCTATCGAGCCTAAAGTTGGAAGACCGGTATGGTCTTGAACTATGCTTCCATCCTTTCTATTGACCGGATAAATATCATATTTTTGTTCAACAATGCTATTTCCTTCAGATTCTTCCGATTCCCCATTAATGGCAACAACAAGCCATGCAAATGAATCATTATAGGGAATCACACCCAAAACTTTTGCATGCTCGGGGATAACGGTGCTCATTGAAACTGGATATATATATTCTTTAACATCCTTTGGCGCCTTAATCTGATTCAAATCCAGAAAGCCATTTGACAGTCTCGGGTAGGATTGAAACCAAGTTTTAGATGAAATAGGCAAGGTTAAACATTCTGCCTCTGCCAAATGCTTCTGTTCCTTAGGATAATTGATGTAGCACTTATCCTTGTCGGTTTTTTGGGACGATATGGCAGGCTCTTTTTTGCTGTTTTGATCAGCAAGTGTTTCTTGGGAAGCTGCCGGTCCGACGCCGCAAGCCGCCAAAGCCGTGAGTGAAAATACGAATAAGATTGCGCGGTTGAGTTGAGAAAAAATCATATCTTTCCTTAAATACCCATTCATTTTGGCTCAAGCCCTTTAAGATATGAAGAATGATAACATCCAATATGAATTTTTACCTACTCATCCGCAGAAGTTTCTTCCCTTACCGACATAAGCCTATTTTGCGGCAAAACTCGCTATTCTAAAGTATAGTGGATTAACTTTAAACCAGTACGG
>NZ_KV838067.1:24673-47967 GCF_001838645.1 Neisseria sp. HMSC70E02
TTGTCCTGATTTAAATTTAATCCACTATAACCGCATTTCCCGCCGCCGCTTCCCACAATTCCCGCTTCTTCCCTGCCGTCAGTTTTTTGATGGTAATTTCCCGTTTCAGCGCCTCGCTTTTGGAGAGGTCGTCTGAAACGATACGCATCGCCGTCGGTTTGTTCAGACGCGTGTATTTCGCGCCTTTGCCGGCGAGGTGGGCAGCGAACCGCTCTTGCGGGCGGTTGCTGATGCCGCAGTAGAGTGCGCCGTTTTCGCACAAAATCAGGTAAACGCGCCAATTTTCTGCGTTCATGTGTCTGCTTCCTTGGCGAAACTTTCCGTGAAGATACGGACGGCGGCTTCGGTTTTGGCGGACTGGACGCGGTAAGGCGTCACCAAATAGAGGCTGACCGGCGGCAGCGTCCATTCGGGCAAAACGGTTTTCAGACGATCTTGGGCGATTTTTTCTCGAACTTCGCCGCCCACTTGCAACGACAAACCGAAACCGCTTTCGGTCAGGCTGCACACGGCGGCAAGATGCGTGCAGGCAATGCTGTCGGCAATATCGAGAAAATAGCTTTCGCCGCCGTGTTGCAAGGTCGTGCGCACGGGCAGGAAATGCAGCCAGCGGTGGGCATGAAGCTGCGAGGGATGGGTGATGGGCGGATGGCGGTCGAGGTAATCGGGTGCGGCGCAAATGCTGTACGGCCAGGTAACGAGATGGCGCGCGACCAGATTGGGATCGTCCAAAGCGCGGTCGCCACCGCGTATGGCGATGTCGGTCTGATTGTGTTGCAGGTCGTCCAAGGTATCGCTGAAATTGAGGACGGGACGGATTTTGGGAAACTCGGTTTGCAATCGTGAAAATGCCGTCTGAAAAGCGCGGGAACTGATGACGCTGGAAGTCAGGGAAATACGCAATTCGCCGACGGGTTCGGTTTTCAGATTGTCGATAACGGTACGCGTATCAGCAAGGGTGGCGGCGAGGCGGCGGCAGTATTCGCCCAAAGCGCGGCCGGCATCGGTCGGAGAAAGGCTGCGCGTGCTGCGGTTTAACAGCTTGATGCCGTGCAGGGTTTCGAGGCGGTTGATGTGCTGGCTGACGGCAGACGGGGTCATGCCCAGAGCGGCAGCGGCGGCGTTCATGCTGCCGTGTTCGAGGACGGCGGCGAAAACGAGCAGGGGTTTGATGTCTTGCATGGTGTTTACCGGATTGGAATCGGCGTTTTCAGACGACCTGTTGGCAATATTGCAGATTATATAGCGCGGATGAAAAATCGGCGCGGAACTGATTGGGTGGTTGAGCCATATTCGCTTATCGCCATTTGCATATCTACCCTTTTTCAGGTATACCGCCAATTGATGTTCACATTTTAAAAGGATTTTATGATGGCTTCTTTCGACGAACCGGGCCGCGTCAAACGCGAAGGCATACTGACGCGCCTGCTGCGTTTTTTGGGTATCGGTCCTTCTGCCGAAGATGAACAAGAGCGCGCGCGTTTGGCGGCTTTGAATTTGAATACGGCGGTTTATGCCGACTTATTTGCCAACGAACCGGAAGAAATGCTGGTTTTGACTTCCGATTTCGACCCTGAAATAGGAATATTCAGGATTAATGCGGGCATAGGTGGCGGCAAAAAACAATTCCAAGCCAAAAGCTGCCCAATTTTAGGCTATGTCCATGTTAAAAGCGGTACGTTCATGGATCAGCCCGTATACAAGCTGACCTGGGGCGAAGACGATGCAAACAACCCCTTTAAAAACTGTTCATTTCAGACGCTCAAGCCACTGACTGTATACCGTATCCGAAGTAAGTTAGCCATGGATTGGGAGCCATTCGGAAGCGAGTGGTTGAGCCATATACTTTTAGTTGAGATGCTCGAAAGCGATGCACACAATCAAGAATTGGAAAACCTACGCCACGAATATCTGAATCCCGTTTTGTTTACCCATCCGCTGGCAACATTCAGATTAAACACATTTATGGAAAATTTCGAAGCCAAGGCAGAATGGGCGGGGCTGCCTGTGAAATTGTCTTTGAACGCAGAGGGCGACAAACCGGCGGGCGGTACGCTCAAACGCTTGCCGGAAGTATTTGCCCAACAGACGCAACTCTATGCCTCCCTAAACACCTACCTGCTCGAACATATCCGCAAACACAACGGCATCCGCACCAAAGACGGATTTTTTCCCAATCCGCATCCGACGGCGGAAAATTTCCTTCAAGACTTAAAGCTGCAAAAATTGGATTTTTTCGATCAGGATTTCGATATCGTGTTTCACAATGATGACGATGCATTGGTGCCTGACGGCGAATACTATTTCTGTGTCTCGTTTGATCCCAAGGGAAACATTACCGGCATCGAGTCCATCCACTGACAACAGGTCGTCTGAAACTTTAAACCCCGTTTCAGACGACCTTTTTTCATCCTATTATTTAGCTCAACTTTATAATAACAACAGCAAAACAGGGATTATCAAGCGTTTCAGACGACCTTACAATGCGTTCATCTAATCAATCACACCTCAACAAGGAGTCAAACATGAAAATCGCAGTCATCGGCGCAACAGGTTATGTCGGCAACGCAGTCGTGCAAGAATTGGCGGGTCGCGGGCATGAAGTGACCGCTTTCGCGCGCAATACGGATAAAGTGTTCCAAGCGCAAAATGTTGCCGCCGTCTCCGCAGACGTGAACGCGGCAGATTTCGCCGACAAGCTGGCAGGCTTTGACGCCGTGGTCAGCGCGTTCAATCCCGGCTGGACCAATCCCAATATCGGCGCGGATTTCACACGCGGCGCGAACAGCATCGTCGAAGCGGCAAAAGCGGCGCAAGTGCCGTATCTCTTAATCGTCGGCGGCGCGGGCAGCCTGTATGTCGCACCTGATTTGCAAGTTGTCGATACGCCCGACTTCCCCAAAGCCATTTACGACGGCGCCAATGCCGCACGCCATCTCTTGACCGCACTCCTGCCGCGCCGCGATGTGAACTGGTCTTTCGTTTCCCCTCCGGCACGACTGGGCGCGGACGGCGGGTTCAGCGAAGACAAAACCGGCAAATACCGCTTGGGCAAAGACGATTTGCTGATGGACGGTGAAATTCCGGCAGGCATCAGCGTGGCGGATTTGGCGGTCGCCATCGCCGACGACGCGGAAAACAAAGCGCATTTGTTTGAACGCTTTACCGTTGCCGCCGCTTAACCGCCAAACATAACAAAGGTCGTCTGAAAACTTTGGAAATCAGGTTTTCAGACGACCTTTTTGTATCCGCGTTCCATCATCCCCCTACAACCGACCTCCCCTTTTTTATCGGAAGCGTTTGGGGAACAAGGGCGCGGACTTGGTTTTCAGACGACCTTCGTGTCGGTTTACCTGAAGGGAAATCGGTGTTATTGTGTTTGGCAGTCTGTTGAAAATAAAATGATTTATGGAAAGAGACTCTTTAAACAGCCAACATTTCGTCCGACTGGTGCAACAAGGCGGCGGCAGCGATTATCTGAGCGGCAATTACCGTTTCGATACGCTGCACAGCGGCATTTCCCTGCATGGCGGCTGCGTGACCGCGCAAAAGGATTTCCAAAGCACGCAGCTTGCCGAGCCGTATATTTCGTTCATCCTGCTGCTGGAGGGGCGTTTGGATTTCGCCATCAATCAAAACCGCTATCAGATTGAGGCTGACGGCGGACGGGTGGTGTTGATTGCTGCGGAGGAGGAGATTTTGTTCAGCCGTTATCTCTACCAAGGGGAAAAAACAGCGAAAATCACGTTGAAAGGCATAGAGCAATGGCTGTCGCAACCGCAATACGCGGCGATGCTGCCAGCGGTTTACCGCGAGACGGTGCGGCATTGGCATTTGAGCGATGAATTGCGCGCTTTGGCGGAAAACAGTTTGATGCTGTCGGCGCAAGGCGACGGGCTGGGTGATGTTTTGCAGCGCGAAGCCGATGCTTTGCAGTTGCTCGCAGGATTGTGGCGCGATTTTTGCAGCCGTTATCCGTTGTCGTCATCGTCTGAAAAATCAGGCGGGACGGTTCGCCCGTCGGATGGGGACGGGTTTGTGCATGGTTTGAATCAGGCATTTGACCAAGGCGCACACCAAGTGGCGGAACTCGCCGCCGCGCTGCACGTCAGCGAACGGACGCTGCAACGCCGCCTGCGGGATTATTTCGGGATTACCGTCAGCGACTGGCTGCGGCACAAACATATGCAATATGCGCTGTATGCGTTGACGACGGGCAAAGAGAGCATCAGCGAAATCGCCTACCGTTGCGGCTATGGACACACATCCAGCTTCACGCAGGCATTCAAGCAATATTTCGACTGCACGCCTGCGGAGGTGCGCAAGCGGGAGGATTGATGTCGGATGGGATGTTTAGAGGTTTAAAGGTCGTCTGAAACGGTTTCAGACGACCTTTGTGTATGCCAAGCATTAGAGATGGAACCTCTCAAGCCGCCCCCTTCACTTTTTCCGTTTCGCCCGCGGATGCCCCTCGTCGTAAACCTTGGCCAGATGGTCGAAATCCAGCTTGGTGTAAATCTGCGTGGTCGAGAGGTTGCTGTGTCCCAACAGTTCTTGCACGGCGCGGATGTCGCGCGAGGATTGCAAAAGGTGGCTAGCGTAGCTGTGGCGCATCATGTGCGGGGAAATGTGTTGCCCGCTGCCCTGCTGCACCGCCCATGCCTGAAGGCGTTTTTGGATTTGCCGCTGTCCGAGCCGCGTGCCGTTTTTGCCGGTAAAGAGCGCGGCTTCGCCGTCTGCCGCTACGCGTTCGGACAGATAGGCGCGCAAGGCTTCGACGCTTTTGCCCGACAACGGGACTTGCCGCTCTTTCCTGCCTTTACCGGTTACGCTTACCCAGCCTTCGTCCAGCAACACATCACCCAAATCCAAGCCGTGTATCTCGCTCAGGCGCAGGCCGCTGCCGTACATCAGTTCAAACAAGGCATGGTCGCGCACCGCCAAACTGTCGTCGGCAGGCGCGCTGTCGAGCATATGGTTCAACTCTTCCTGCGGCAGGGCTTTGGGCAGGCGTTCGGGCAGGTGCGGGGCTTTCAGGTTGAAGGTCGGGTCGTTGTCCATCATGCCCGACTGCACGAGCCAGCCGCAATATTGCCGCCACGCCGACAATTTGCGCGCCAGCGTCCGTTCGCTCAAGCCTTGTTGCGACAGCCGTTTCAACGCCGCCACAAAATCGCGCCGCGTCAAATCCTGCGCCGTTTCAGACGACCCTTCCGTCAAAAGCCGCACGAGTTCGGTCAAATCGCGCCCGTAGGCAGACAGCGTGTGTGCCGACTTGCCCTGTTGCCCCAACATTTTCAAATAGCCGTCCAAAGACAGCCCGAAATCGCGCACCAACATTTTCAGACGACCTCCAACACGGTTTTCAAAGCCTCAGGCAACCGGCAAACCTTTTGGCGCGCATAATCGAAACACACCATGCCCGTGCGCGCCCGCGCCAGCACCTTGCCGTCCGCGATGCGCGTCAGGCGGAAGAGCAGCGCGAACCCGCCCTTGCCGATATCCTCGACGCCCATTTCCGCCGACAGTTCATCGCCGTAAAAACCTTGTGCCAAATATTGCACCGCCGCGTCCGCCATAATCAGCCCCGCGCCGCCCGCGTCCGTTTCGCTCCAGCCCAAACCTGCCAGCCAACGCATCCGCACCTCGTGGCACAAGCGCAAAACGGCATCGTTCGCCAGATGGCCGCCGTAATTCACGTCGCCCACCTGCACGCGCAAGGTCGTCTGAAACAACACCGCATCCACATCCGCCACTGCCAACTTAGCCATCACACACCTCCCGCCGCCGTTTCAGACGACCCCGAAAACAAACCGTTATTATAAACCATGTCAGACAAATACCGACCGCACCGTTTGCCCGCCGCAGCCGCTCAAAATCTCATTAATATATAAAACTGATGTAGCCCTGTGTAGTTTTTTAATAAGAAAAACATTATAATTTCCCACATCACCATCCCGCTACCTCACCAAGGAGATTTAAATGGCACTCGTATCCATGCGCCAACTGCTCGACCATGCCGCCGAAAACAGCTACGGCCTGCCCGCATTCAACGTCAACAACCTCGAACAAATGCGCGCCATCATGGAAGCCGCAGACCAAGTCAACGCTCCCGTTATCGTTCAAGCATCCGCCGGCGCGCGCAAATATGCAGGCGCGCCGTTTTTACGCCACCTGATTCTGGCAGCCGTCGAAGAATTCCCGCACATCCCCGTCGTTATGCACCAAGACCACGGCGCATCGCCCGACGTGTGCCAACGCTCCATCCAACTGGGCTTCTCCTCCGTCATGATGGACGGCTCGCTGCTCGAAGACGGCAAAACCCCGTCCACCTACGAATACAACGTCAACGCCACCCGTACCGTCGTCAACTTCTCCCACGCCTGCGGCGTGTCCGTCGAAGGCGAAATCGGCGTCTTGGGCAACCTCGAAACCGGCGAAGCCGGCGAAGAAGACGGCGTAGGCGCGGCAGGCAAACTCTCCCACGACCAAATGCTCACCAGCGTCGAAGACGCCGTGCGCTTCGTCAAAGACACCGGCGTGGATGCACTCGCCATCGCCGTCGGCACCAGCCACGGCGCATACAAATTCACCCGTCCGCCCACCGGCGACGTATTGCGCATCGACCGCATCAAAGAAATCCACCAAGCCCTGCCCAACACCCACATCGTCATGCACGGCTCCAGCTCCGTTCCGCAAGAATGGCTGAAAGTCATCAACGAATACGGCGGCAAAATCGGCGAAACCTACGGCGTACCCGTAGAAGAAATCGTCGAAGGCATCAAACACGGCGTGCGTAAAGTCAATATCGACACCGACCTGCGCCTCGCCTCCACCGGCGCCATCCGCCGCTTCATGGCAGAAAACCCGTCCGAATTCGACCCGCGCAAATACCTGAGCAAAACCGTCGAAGCCATGAAACAAATCTGTCTCGACCGCTACCTCGCATTCGGCTGCGAAGGTCAGGCAGGCAAAATCAAACCTGTTTCCCTTGAAAAAATGGCAAACCGCTACGCCAAAGGCGAGCTGAACCAAATCATCAAATAAACAACGGGACAATCAAACGGGCGGCCATCCAAGCCGCCCGTTTTGTTTTGAAGGGTATGGGTTAAGTGCAAACCCGTACGGCACTGCACTGCCCGCTCTGATTTAAATTTAATACGCCGGCTTTCCAAACCAGACAAAAGGTCGTCTGAAAACGGCTTCAGGTTGAACACAACCTGCGGCGTTTGTTTTCAGACGACCTTTTTTGCCGAAGAAGCAAACTTATCCCATTTCCCGACTAGCGTGGGATTCGATGACGGGCGGCGATTATTTGTCGCTGCATTGCTTCAAATTAAATTGTGCGGCAGCGGCTTCTCGTTTGTATGCTTCTTCGTAGAGGTAGCTCCGCTGGTAACCCTCCAGCCATTTGTCCATCGGGGCAAGCGCCTTGCGGCATGCCGCTTTGTCTCCGGCATTTTTATAGCTGACGGACAAGTCGTTCAGCGTCCGCATCCATTCGGTCAGATCGAGGAACTTGTCGCATTCGTTGAGATAACGTTGTTTGATAGCGACAGCATCGCGGTAGCGTTTGCCCTGATAGGCGGCCTGAAAACGTTTTTCCATTGCTGCCGCGCCTTTTGCAGAACAGGCGGCAGGCAATTTTTCATAGGTCGCCTCGAAAGATGCATTATGTCCGCAGTATTCTTGGCAGGCTTCGCGGGCTGAATCAGGAATGTTCAGCTTCACGCTGTTGTTGGTAAAGGAAAAATGTACGACGCAGCCATTACGGTTTTTGCTGGTACGGTTTTTGATTGTGCCTTCATAATTACAGACATGGCCGTTTGGATTGACTGTATTGACAGAAACCTGTTTGCCGTTGAGTGTCAATGAGCCGCTGCTGAGACGGTCTTCCGTCAGAAAATAATCTTGTGCGGCAGCGTGCAGGGAAAAGCTTGTTAGCAGGAGGAATGCGAGGGTTTTCATCAATGTGCTTTCTTATGGTTTACGGAAAAAATGAGATTGACTCGGTGCTTCATCTGATGCTTTTATAGTGGATTAACTTTAAACCAGTACGGCGTTACCTCTCCTTACCGTACTGGTTTAAAGTTAATCCACTATATTATGCAACGAGCAATGTGGATTGTACCGCAATACAAAGGTCGTCTGAAATGCCAAACAGCATTTCGGACGACCTTTTAATAACGGACAGAAGGCTTATCAACACCCGTCTGCCGTCGGCTTTGCAGCGTCAGTTGATCGAATAGCCGCGCAGATATTGGGTACGCTCGCGCGTCATGCGGGTATCGCATTGGAGCTTGAGGTATTCGTTTTGCGCCGGACTGTCCGCCCTAGCCGCTGCCTGTTGGCAGTTTTGGTTTTTGGTTTGAATCCAAGCGCGTTGTTCTGCCAGCATTTCCTGTTGGACAGTACGCTCCATGCCGTCCCATACGCCTTTGATTTCCGCCTCTGCCTGATGGTTTTGCGAACGGGCATTATCTAAGTCGCTTTGAGAGAACGAAGGCTGCTCCTGCTTCTCTTCGCCGTCAGGACGCAGGATTTCGGTTTCAAGGCCCGCGGCAGGCGGTACGCCCGACGCTTGGCTCGCCGCGTTGTTTTCCAAAATATCTTCTGCTTTGGCGACAGGTGGCTCTTCAGCGGCTTTGCTTTGCAGGATTTTGATTGCCTCTTCTTTGCTGACTGCCTTACCGTCTATCATCACGATGCTTTTGACACCGTAAGGCAGCAGTAAGGAAGACAGGGTTTGCGCGGTCATGTTGACGGTATTGTCTTCCAAAGAAACCGTACCGACTTTCGGATCGGGCGTATAGCGGACGCTGGTTGAAAACGTGTTGTTCTCAAAGCTCAGGTTGCTGCCCATGATTTTCTGCTGAAGCATTTCGGTCAAGCCGGTATTGCTGTAAATCAGCGGACTGTTGGCATCGGCGGTACGCAATACTTCGGCAGGGATTTGGATTTTCAAATCGGCGCTGCACAAGGATTTGTTGTCTTCCGTAATTTCTTGCGGATTGTCCAAGACGATATTCAACTCGGAGCCGGCAGCAATGATTTTATCGGCATCGACAAATTGGCGGCTGTCGGCACGGACAAAGGAACGCGCCTCGCGCTTGATGGTTTCTTGGATTTGGTTGCGGATACTTTGAATGGCGGCAGGATTGCCACACTCCAAAGCCTGCTTGGGTTCTTCTTTGCCGCACGCCGCCAACATCAGGGCGATAAGCGGTAAAGCCAGCAGTTTTTTGTGCATAAATAATACTCCTTGATACGGCTCGGAAACCGCATCGTTTTGTCGTTCAGACGACCATCATAACAAAAGCACTTGCAGCAAGTAAATGTTGCAAGTGCTTTTTCAACGAACCGTTATAAATGCTTACTTATTTGGTGATGACATTTACAAAACCGGAAAGGATTGCCGCGTTAATCAAGTCCACGAAGAACGCGCCGACCATAGGCACAATCAAGAAGGCTTTGTGCGAAGGACCGAAGGTCTGAGTGATGGACTGCATATTGGCAACGGCGGTCGGCGTGGCGCCCAAACCGAAACCGCAGTGGCCTGCCGCCAAAACCGCCGCATCGTAATCGCGTCCCATAAAGACATAAGTCACGAATGTCGCATACAAAATCATCACGACGGTTTGTACGGCGAGAATGATGGTTACAGGACCCGCCAGACCGGTCAACTCCCACAATTTCAGGTTCAAAAGTGCCATTGCGAGGAAAAGCGACAGGGAGGCATTGCCGAATACGTCGATAGCGCGGTCGAACATATTGACTTTAAACGCGGAAGTCAGAATGTTGCGGATGACGACACCGGCAAACAGACACCATACGAATTTCGGCAAGTCATACAGATATTCTTTGTCGAAGCCGTCCACAATTTCGGCAAATGCCAAACACGCTGCAAACATAGCAAGCGTTTCGACGGCAGATTCGGCGGTAATCAGGCGGGTGCGCTTCGCTTGTTCGAACACGTCGTCGGCATGTTCGTCTGAATTTGCCTTTTGTCCACTTTGATCGATGGGTTTACGTCCCATTTTGTTGATCAGACGGCGCGCAACCGGGCCGCCGATCAGGCCGCCGAATACCAAACCGAACGTGGCGGAAGCCATACCCAATCCGGTAGCACCAACCAAGCCGAATTTGTTTTCAAAGTCCGGACCCCATGCGCCTGCGGTACCGTGTCCGCCGGTCAGGGTAATCGAGCCGGTAATCAGGCCGATAAGCGGATTCAAATCCAAAATCTTCGCCAAGCCGACGCCGACAAAGTTCTGCACGATGATAAACGCCCCTACGACGGCGGTGAAAATCACCAACGGCAGACCGCCTGCTTTCAAGCGGGAGAAATCCGCGCTCAAACCGATAGAAGTGAAGAAAATCAGCATGAATGCGTCTTGCAGCGGTTTTTCAAATTTGAAGCTCACGTCATAAGCTTGATGCAGTGCAAACAGGATAATCGCAGCAATCAAGCCGCCTGCCACAGGCTCGGGAATGTTGAAATCGCGCAGGAATTTGACTTTGTTTACCAAAACCTTACCAATCAACAAAACCAATGTGGCGGCAATCAACGTGTAGTAACTGTTAAATTCCCATTCCATAATCGTTTTACCTCTCAAAATCTCAAAAATGTTTTTCTTAAATCCGCTGTGCGGAATTAAACTGTTGGATATTAGGGGATGGGTTAAAGATTGTCAAAGAATAGCCTTTTGTTTTTTGAATTTTTTACATATGGCATTTTTAAAATCATCAAAATGTTTATAAGCATCATGATATTACATAAAGCTACTTTTTGTTTATTAATTAAATATTTTTAATCCGAATGATATTATTGTTGACAATTCTTTTCGTCAGAATATGAGCTTAATAATGGAAAAAGGTCGTCTGAAAACTTGGAAATCAAGTTTTCAGACGACCTTTTTTACAACCATGCTTTCTAAAACTGCTTGGAAACATCAAAAAATACGCGATGTTGGTTCTGACGATAATAAAAATGGTTGCTGTGGACATGCGTCCAAGCCCAGTTCAAGCGAGGAGTGAAACCTTTCCAAGACAACTTCTTATGTGATACCGCCAAATTGACGTAAGTCTCTCTATCACTCCGTTTGATGTTAAAAATGTCTTCTGACTGATAGCGGCGATATTGCACTGTCCCATTGAACGAAGTCGAAAAATTACCTGTTTTACCCCATGCTTTTGTCCAGCCTACCCGCAGGTTTTCATGTTGATAAGCGTCAGAACGGTCGTGAGCACTACTGTAACCCTTACCCGCTCCAAGAACAAAATACTCCCCGCCAGTCCGCCTGTATAACACTGATACTGACGCAACATGGTTTACCCCGTTCAGGAACTTCCGCTCTTTATACTTACGATAACCAGATTGCCATGCGCCGAACACCTGCCATTTGGGTGACAACATATGCGAATAGCGCAGGACACCGCCCGCAGTATTGGAATACGGTTCGGTACCATACCAACGTTTTTCATAAAACGGCGACAACGAAATTTCTTGCTCATGATTGCGCCATCCTGCTCCCGTTTCAGCACGAATAGTCAGATCGTCGTAAGCGTGTGCATCCCAATAAAACTTACCGCCAGCAGAAAGGTTCTTTTTCCAAACCCAATGCCCTTTAATCGGAGTATTTTTCTGTGCGGACACATCATAAATCACACCATGTGCCTTGCGTGGAGGTTCAAATTCGAGACCACCGTAAGTCCTTTCCTTTGGTGCATTGGATACATTGCTTTCTCGAACATAGGAAAGGTTGCCATCAAAGTTCCAAGCCCTGTCTTTTTTTAAGTATTTGTCAAACTGACTTAAATACTCTTTCATCGATTCAGGCAAATCGGGGGTATTGCGGACTTCCTGCAACTCTTTTGCCGCTTCACGCGCTTTGCCGTCCTGCGAGAGGGTCAGTGCCAGCTGCAGGCGTACAGGAGCGTAATCGGGATGTTCTTTGATGATGTTGTGGAAACCCTGTTCTGCCGCCTTGTAATCGCCATCTGCACGATAGAGGATTGCATCGGCATAGGATGCCATGGTTTCGTCGTATCCTTCCAGACGGCGGTAGAGTGGCAATAAGAAACGGACATTATCGATGTTTTGCCGTTCCAAAGCAGTATCCATTGCATCAGTCAGCATTTCGGGATATTGAAGCAAATCTTCGGATGACATCGAAACCTGTTTCTGTTCAGACTCTTCAGTATCTTCTACTCTCTGGCTCTCGGCCTGACGGATTTGATTGCGGTTGAGATCAGGCAGAATTTCATCTCGTGGGGAGGGAGCGGCCGCGGCATAGCAAGCCACCGCATATAAAACTAAAGCCAAAGTCGGATAACGCATGATGTTCCCTCTTGATTCAAATCATCTGAAAAATAAAAAAAGTCTTTTTTCAGACGACCTCTAATAAAACAAACCGTCCGGCTGTCTGCCGGACGGTTAGAAACGGCTAATTATTGTTTTTTCGCGCCAAATGCACCTTGGTAAGAACTGTTGCCATGCTCGGCACTGAACACGCCACCCAATTCTGCAGCCTTAGGTCCAAAGAAATTGCCCTTCATCGTAACACCGTCTTGGTCACCACTGAAAGACGCACCGACGATCTTACCTGACAGAGGAATTTCGTACGCAGTGTCAATATAACCTTTGATGGTCTTCGCCCCAAAATCCACATTAAATTTAGATTCTGAAGAAAGCAAAACTCCTGCCGTGCCCACCACGGCATCACCGATATAGGTTGCCTTACCTGATGTTGGCATTGCATCTGCTCCATTCAACGGCGTAATGTTACCGATTGCAAAAGTATCATGGTAATGCGTTGGTCGATAATTCGCGTCGAAAACACCCATGCTTTGCCCACCAAATCGGACATGACTGTATTTACGACCGCTCAAAAGAGTTTGTCGGGTAGCTACATTGCCTTCGGCTGCAGCAATCTCTTCCTTGAAGCGGAATGCTTCATTGGCTTTGGACAAATCAATGGTACGACCGTCAACCGTTACACTGGTATTCATATTGCCACTGGGTGCAGTATATTTGGCTGTATTATGAGAAAAGTTTTTACTTACCATTGCATTGCCACCAACAGACGCGCTTGGAGCAGCAGGTTTGGCAGGAGTGGTTGGTTTAGAAGGTGCTGACGGTGTAACGGGTGTTGCCGGTTTAGAAGGCGCTGCTGGAGTAGCAGGCGTAGAAGGTGCTGCCGGTGTAGCAGGTGTTGCTGGAGTAGCAGGCGTAGAAGGTGCTGCCGGCGTAACAGGTTTAGCAGGCGTAGAGGTTGAGGGATTAGCTTGTGGACCACTGCCACCGCCACTGCTGCACGCCGTTACCGCGAATAAAGCAGCACAAACCAATGCTGTTGTTTTCATAGTTTTATTCATAAATTCGTATCCTTAACCTTGAAGATTTAATAATTAATTTAAGTTAATGACTTTTATAGTCGAAAAAATTTTACAACAAATAAATAACCAAACAAATGAACAAATCTAGGATATTTTACTATTCTATTGACTATACAATGATTTTTTATCACTATCGCATAAAAATCAATACTTTACATACCATTGTATTTTTAAATTAAATTTTTCACTGTCGCACCGAGGATACATTTTTTTGAACAATCAACCATTACATTTTCAAAAAAGGTAAAATTAATCACGAGTCATTTAACAAATTTATTAAAACCTACAAATAAAACAATTAAAAACCTACCGCTTTCTCCGAAATGAGAAACTTGACAACCAACAAAATATAACTAAAGAAATTTTTATAATTTCAAGACCGACGGTGTGATGAGATCATACGAAACTGATAAACGAGAAAATTTTGTGGCAACCTCATTATCCAACTGCTTATATCCCCGCTTACATTGCAATAGCTACCTACTGCCTTTTGACTCATTGCTTACTGTCTGCTAAAAGAGACCCTTCAATACGAAAAAGGTCGTCTGAAAACTTGGAAATCAAGTTTTCAGACGACCTTTTTATCTTCCAGACTCAATCAACCTTTAGTCCGCTCCAACAGTTCTTCCGCCAAGGCGAGGTAGGCTTTGGTGCCTTTGGCGTTGGCATCGTAGGCGAGCGCGGGCATGCCGTGGCTGGGGGCTTCGGCGAGGCGGACGTTGCGGGGGATGACGGTTTGGAACATCAGGTTGCCGAAATGTTGGAAAAGCTGTTCGCTGACTTCGACGACGAGGCGGCTGCGGCTGTCGTAGAGGGTGCGGACGATGCCGGTGATGTCGAGGCGCGGGTTGATTGCCTGACGGATTTTGCGCACGGTGGCGATGAGGTCGGAGATGCCTTCGAGGGCATAGTATTCGCACAACATGGGGACGATGACGCCGTTGGCGGCGACAAGTCCGTTGAGCGTGAGCAGGGTCAGTGAAGGGGGACAGTCGATGAGGACGAAGTCGTAGTCGTTTTCGACGGTTTGCAGGGCGTTTTTGAGGCGGATTTCGCGGGCGATTTCTTGCACCAGCTCGATTTCGGCACCGGCAAGCGCGCGGTTGGCGCTGAGTACGTCGTAGCTGCCGTCCCCGCTGCGGACGACGGCGGTTTTGATGTCGGTATCGCCCAATACGACTTGGTACACGCCTTCTTCGAGGCGGGCTTTGTCTATGCCGCTGCCTGTGGTAGCGTTGCCTTGCGGGTCGAGGTCGATGACGAGGACGCGCTTGCCCTTGGAGGCAAGTGATGCCGCGAGGTTGACGGTGGTGGTGGTTTTGCCGACGCCGCCTTTTTGGTTGGCGACGGCGAGGATTTGTGCGCTCATGTTTTTGCTGCTGTCGGATAGGTGAATGGCGGAATTTTAACGTTTTTTGCTTGAAATGGGTATAAGGTCGTCTGAAAAGGAGCTTCGGTGGGGAGAGGCATCTTTGTCGCATTTCTGTCTGCGTTTCGGTAAATTCTCTTTAAATCCAGACAAGGCGGGGTAATGCCGGCTGATTTAAAGTGGACTTACTATACAATATGCCGTTTTTTTAACTGTCGTAGAGATATATCATGAAAAAATCTTTCTTTGCCCTGATGCTTGCCGCTGTTTTGCCTGCTGCTAATGCGGCTTCAGTTACCGAATTGGAAGCACAGATTGCGGATTTAACAGCAGAACAAACAGTAGAACATGCTTGGGTAGAAGTGAATCTGGCACGGTTAGAGGCGGGGCAGATGCATTTAATTGACGAACAGAATCGGAAGATCGAGGCTTTGGAAGCCCGTATCAGTAAATTGGAAAAACGCCTTGCCAAGTCAAAATAGTACAACCCGAATCGGGTTTATGTGTGCAGCGTCAAGCCGTTCCAGAAGTTGTTTGAGGCTTCGGGGAAAAACAAATGGGAAGCACGCCGCGCCGTCCGCACTGCCTGCAATGCGGAAACTTCGGCAATGTTCTGCGAAGATTCTGCCATCCGCTGCGAAAAATACGAATAACGGGATTTGAATAACAAGGTCGTCTGAAACGGAATCGGGTTTCAGACGACCTTTTTAACGGTATAGTGGATTAACTAAATCAGGACAAGGCGACGAAGCCGCAGACATACAGATAGTACGGCAAGGCGAGGTAACGCCGTACTGGTTTAAAGTTAATCCACTATAGTTTGAAGGCAAGTGGCGTTGTGTCATGCCGATGGCGGTATCGTTTCCTTTGAATTTGAACCAAGTCAGGCTGTATACTTTATGACTTGCCGCTGCTCATACCACAACAAGGAAATCTATGGATTGCTGGGAAATTCTGCACATTGCGCCTACCGGTGACGAACGTGCCATCAGGCGCGCTTATGCGAAGCTGTTGAAATCGACACGTCCGGACGATGACGCGGAGGGATATCAGCGGCTGCGCGAGGCGTTTGATGAGGCTTTGTCGCGTGCGCCCTACATCGATGAGGAAGAGGACGCAGACGATTGGTCTTGGGATCATGCCGATAACGATGAGGCGGATGTTTCAGACGACCTTGATGAAGCACAGACTGAATATGTTGACGGGGCGACGGCAGAATATGAATCGACCCAAGCCTATCCGCACGATACATGGAAAGACGCAGAAACAGACCTTATTGAAGAAACTGATGTTTCAGACGACCCCTACGGATATAGCGGCGCAACTGCCGAGGCGTATTCATACCATGGATACGATGGCGTAGATGCGGACTATATTTTGGCGGAAATCGGACGCATTCACGATGAAGGGAAAAGTGAAGCGTTGGAACGCTCCTGGCCCGACATCCGCGCTTTATTGGACCGGCTGCCTTTGGGCGAATCGGAATATATTGCTTGGGAATTTTTGGATTTTCTGCGCGATCGGTATATTTCGAATATCATCGTATGGGCGCAATGGGCGTCTTATTTCCGCTGGCACGAGAGCCGCGAAGTCCTCCACCGTATGAACACGGACGAGCTGGAGTGGGTTTATGACTGCATCAATGCGGCGGAAGTTTTGTCTGACAACGCCAATGGCAAATTCCCGCTCTTGCACAGCTTGAACCGTCTGACTGAGCAAGGGCGCGATATGCGGGCAACGGTGAATGCGTTTTTCCTGAATACGGCTTTACAGGAAGAAATATCGCCATCCGTACGCACAGCGCTGATGAGGCGAAAGACAAAACTGACGTCTGTTTTACAGAAAGCGCAATCATGGCGGCAGATGCGGATTGTGCTGCCGATTGTGGCGATATTCGTCGCCATGTTTACAGCGGCAGCCGATGACGCTTTATCCGCCTATATCGAGGCGTATTATTCGTTGGCCCTCGTCTCCACCCTCACGCTGGCGCTCTTGTGTTTCTTGGTCAATGTCTGCCGAAGTATATTTTTCACATGGCTGCCATCTCTCTACAAACTCTTCACGGCGACTTTTGTGTTTAAAAAAGCGGCGATTGTACGCGCTTTCGTATTGCCTGTCGTGATGACCGCGGTGTGCCTGACCCCGACCGGTTCGGTAATGTTCTTCCTACTGACCGTACTCGCATGGATATATTCATGGTGTACCTTTTTCTCCTACATCAAAAGCGAACGGAGTATTGTCGGCGGTCTGACGGTCAATCTGTCCTTGATGTCCATGTTTCCGATAATCAATGTGATAAACAAACATTTGGAGCAAACGGCGGGCAACTCGGTATTGCTTATCCTGACGGCTTTGATGATATTGTTGTGGTTCAACACCAATCTGTATCTACGGTCGTTCCATCCCCATCTGTCAAAAAAACAGGCGCAATTCCTGCTGGTACCTTGTTCGCCCAACGCATCCTTCCCTATCAGGGCAGTCGCTTCATTCGCCTCCGCACTGGTTTGGATGCTGACGCTGCCGCAGCGATGCGCCGACTATACCGAACGGGATGATATTTGGACGCCTTTGGGTTTCGGCGTACTGGCATGTATGCTGACGCTTATCCTGCCGCTTGGCGGAAATCGGATGCTGTGGTTTTACCCGACTGCATTCGCACTCGGCTGGCTGGTGCTTGTTTTGAAACAAAATGCCTACCGCAGCCTGATGCGGGCATAAGCTAAAGGTCGTCTGAAAAGTTTTCAGACGACCTCAACTATACCGTACAACGCTGTTTTCATTTTTCTGCAACAAATTCATTCCATAAGGAATCCGCATGACTTTACCTGTTTTAGCCGTGACTTCGGGCGAACCTGCCGGCATCGGCCCCGATATCTGCTTGGATTTGGCGTTTGCCGATTTGCCGTGCCGCTGCATCGTGTTGGGCGACAAAAATCTGCTGCAAAGCCGTGCCGAACAATTAGGCAAAACCATCACCCTGCAAGATTTCGACCCGCAGGGCGGCAAGCCCGAACGCGGCATATTGGAAGTGTTGCACATTCCTTTAGACGCGCCCTGCCAAGCGGGCAAACTCAATCCCGCCAATGCCGCCTACGTCCTCAAACTGCTGGACACTGCCCATCAAGGCATTTCAGACGACCTCTTCGACGGCATGGTTACTGCGCCGCTGCACAAAGGCGTCATCAACGACGGACACGCCAGCGATCATTTCTTCAGCGGCCACACCGAATACCTCGCCGAAAAAAGCCAAACCGAACAAGTCGTCATGATGCTCGCGGGCGGCGGATTGCGGGTGGCGCTCGTCACTACCCACCTTCCGCTCAAAGACATCGCCGCCGCCATTACCCGCCCGCTGGTCGAATCCGTGACCCGCATCCTTCATGCCGACCTGCGCGACAAATTCGGCATCGCCCGCCCCCGCATCCTAGTGACCGGACTGAATCCGCACGCAGGCGAAAACGGCCATCTCGGCCATGAAGAAATCGACATCATCATCCCCGCGCTCAAGCAGCTGCAAAGCGAAGGCATAGACGCACGCGGCCCCTATCCCGCCGATACGGTGTTCCAGCCCTTTTTACTCAAAGACGCCGATGCCGTTTTGGCGATGTATCACGACCAAGGGCTGCCCACGCTCAAATACGCGGGCTTCGGGCAAGGCGTCAACGTCACGCTCGGGCTGCCCTTTATCCGCACCTCGGTCGATCACGGCACCGCCCTCGACCTTGCCGGAACGGGCAAAGCAGACTCAGGCAGCCTCATGACCGCCGTTGCCACCGCATTGGAAATGGCGCGCCATATCGACCCGCGTTCCTGAAACCGGATTTCGTTTATCACATAAGTTCTTGAAGCCCAAGGTCGTCTGAAAACCAGCAACGCCAGCCGAAACGATATGCGGTTTACCTGACAAACGAATCCACAAACTCGGCACAGCCCTCGCTGCTGCACCTTGTTTTTAAAGTCTTCAGATGTGCAAACAACTGCTGTTTCTCGCTGTCGCTCAGCTTATGCCCTTTGTCATCACTGACTTGGTTGTACTTAGGCGTATTTTTGACATCAAAACCGCGGTTGATAAAGAAAACCGTTTCCTTGCCTGCCGCGTTGCGCACGGTCAGCATCATGCTGCCGCCGTCTGCCGCGATGGCGCATTTATCTTCAACAATGGCGGTATAGTCGGTGTAGTCGGTGTACATGGCTGATCTCGGTTTGGCTTGGCTGTACGCCGTTTGACTCAATAAAACGGCGACAGCGATCGCGATAAAATGTTTCAACATCATTTGCTCCTTTTGCGTTTTCAGAGTGCACAGCCTGCCTGAGGTACGACCTCTTCCGATTTCCGGCTTCTATGTCGCATCCGACGATTCTTCCTTTACCGCGTCCAGCAGCGGTATCAGCAGCCCTTCCACCAATCTTTGGAACAACGCTCCTTCTACCGGCTCGGTGTCTTCGTTGCCGAACACCAAGGCGACTTCGGTATAGTCTTTTTGCCCTTTGCTGACTTTGTTGCCGTGATAGCTTTCCTTGGCTTTGTTCAGGGCATCTTCCCAGCTCTGTTTTTTGCCGTAGGCTTCGGCGGCGGCGAGGCTGGTTTTGGCGAAGAAAGGCAGCGGGCGCGTTTGTCCGAGGTTGAAGAACGTCAGCCATTTTTGCAGCATTTCTTGCGCTTGGCTGCCAGAGATTTCGGGATAAAGCGTCGTTTCTTCGGGCTGAACGATATGGGTTTGGCGGGTTTCGGTTGTCTGAGATTCCACCGCGCAAAAGATTAAATGTTCGAGCAGGAGGGCGATGCGTTGCGGGGCATTGGGTTTGCGGTCGAGGTAGAACACTTGGCCGCATTGGTACAGGTTGCCGAGGCTGCCTTGCAGGGTTTGCCCGTCGAACGGGATTTCGTAGGCGAAAGGCGGCAGTTTGGGGCTTTGCAGCAATGCGCCGTCTATACGTTTGGCGGCGGCTTGGAAATTCTGCTGCCACAATTTACCCAGTTCACCGGCGGGCAACAGGCTTTCGGCATCGAGGCGGACGGCGGTTTCTTGAAAGTCTTGGTTGTGGCGGCGGGCGTCGAGGTAGGCGGCGGCAATTTTGTCGGCGCGTTGCGGCTCGAAGGGTTCGGCGGATTCCCATGCTTCGTCGCGGTAGGGTTCGCGCCAGCCCAAGGTTTGTTGCAGCCATGTTTTGACGGGATTTTTCCAGAAGCGGATGAAGTCGTCCTGCCAGACGGTCGGTGCGGGGCTGTTTTCTTCGAGGGCCTCGCTGAAAAACGGACGCGCCTGTTCGCGCGGGCGGTTGAGGGCTTCGGCGTAGTCCTGCCGCGTGCTGAAGAGGTCGTCTGAAATTTTGTCTGCGATGAAATAGCGGTGGGAGAACGGTTGCAGGGGATGTTGTTCGACCCAGTGTTCCGCCAGCTCTTTGCTGCGCCGTCCGGTCATGGCGGCGATGGTGTCGATGAGTTCGCTGACGAGGGCGGACGGGGCGAGTTCGTCGTCGTTGCGGATGCTGCGGCCGACGTAGGAGAGATAAAGGATGTCGCGCGCGCTGATGATGGCTTCGAGGAAGAGGTAGCGGTCGTCGTCGCGGCGGGCGCGGTCGCCTTTTTGCGGGTGTTTGGCAATCAGGTCGAACACGGCTGCTTTGGTGTTGCGCGGGAAATCGCCGTCGTTCAGCCCCAACAGGCAGATGACTTTAAACGGCAGGCTCCTCATCGGCACCATGCTGCAAAAGGTGATGCCGCCGCGCAGGAACCCCGCTTGGCTTTCGCTGCCTAAGAAGCGGCGGATGTGGCGGATGACGGTGTGTTGCGGCAAGGTGCCCCGAAAGCCTGCCAACGCGGTCTCTTCCTGCCATTTTGCCAATGCCTGCTCGAACTGCTGCAAGGCGTATTGGTCGTCGGCGTCGGGCAGGAACAACGACTGCACCAAATCGCGGCAGCGTTCCGTCCATTCTTCCGCCGCTGCGGGTTTGCGCCACTCGGCAGCAAGACGCGACAGCGTGCGGATGAAGGCGGCAAAGCGGGCGAACACATCGAGGCGGTTGACATCGCCGTGCCACGCGCTGACGTTTTGCCAGAGCGGGCTGCCATCATCGGGCAGCATCCAACCTAAGACGATGCGTTCCAACGCCTGCTGCCAGGTGAACAGATTGTCCGCCGCGCCGCGCATTGTTCCGTCCAAACCCCAATGCACGTTCAATTCGGCAATGGTGTCGTGCAGCAGCGGCAAATCGTCCGCCGTCAGTCCGAAACGGCGCAGCACCAAACCGCTTTCCAACAGCGGCAGCACTTTATCGACTTCAAACCGGCTTTCCAGCAAATCCAGCGTCTGCTCCAGCGCGTAAAGCAGCGGCTGGCGGCGGCTGAGTTTCACGTCCGACACCGAATACGGCAAAGCCTGCGCCCCGCCCTGAGCCTGCCCGAATACCGCTTCGATAAACGGGCTGTACGGCTCGATGTTCGGCGTCAAAACGGCAATATCGTGCGGCTGCCAGTCGGGATGTTCGTGCAGAATCCGCAACAGCTTGTCTTTCAAAATCTGCAATTCGCGCAAGGGGCTGTGTGCCGACACGATACGGACGGAACCGTCGTCCAGCAAATCTGCGCGGCTGTTTTCAGACGGCATACGCAGATTTTGAATATCGTTTTGCAGGCAGTGCAGCAGCGTGTCGTCTGAAACCTCTTCAAACACAGGCTGCTCCTCCAAGCCGATTTCCGTCAGAAAATCAAAAAAATCACGCCCCTGCTTGCCAAGCGACGCCAACAGCGGATGCCCCGTCTGCGACAAATCCGCATCGTCGCCGCCCTTCAAAAGCTGCGCCGCCTCAATCACATTGCCCCAATACTGCCCGCTCGGATTGAGCGCGAACACAAACACATCGCAATGTTCCGAGATTTTCTGCAAAAGCTGCAAATACATCGGCGCCATCGTCGAAATGCCGAACACGAAAAACCGCTCAGGCAGGTGCGCCTTATCCAAAGACGACAGCAGCTTTTCCCACAGCGCCACACGGTGCGGCGCGGATTGGTTGCCGTCGTCCAAATACCGCCAAAGCTGCGCCTGCCAGACCTCGTCGTCGCCCAGCCCCAGAAGTTTGCCTTCCTGCCAGGCATCAATCCACTGCGGCCGGTACACCAGATACTGGTCGAAAATATCTGCCAACTGCCCCGCCAACTGATAATCCGCCGACTCACCGCTGCCCAAATAGCTTTGCAAGACAGAACGGACGTTTTCAAATTCAGAGGCCGTCTGAAAACGCTCGCTGCGGAACAAATCCAACAGCCGCCAGCGCATTACCTCCGGCGAAAACGGACTGAGCGCGGGAATATCGGGAATCAGCTTCTGCATCAACTGCCACGTCAAACCCGCCGGCAGGCTGAATTGCAAATTCGCCGCTACCCCCAGTTCGCGCGCCAGATAAACACTCAAATAACGCCGCATCCCCTGACTCTGCACCACAATCTGTTCCGCCGCCAAAGCAGACTCAAGCGGCCTGACCCTTTGGATTCCGGCAAACAGGGCGGCTAGCGATTCGAGGCGGTTGGATTGGTAGAGGTAGAACATGGCGATTAAAAGCAAAAGGTTAAGAACGCAAGACAGATTATAAAGTCCCTTGATTTCTCTGCAAGCGCAACCATATAGCCGTCAACCCATCATTCAGAAAAACAGAGGAATTTATGCCGCAAACCGACATCAACCATGCTGATATCCGCACGCGTTTCATCTTTGACGATATGCCTGTGCGCGGTCTGCACGTCCGCCTTGAAAACGTGTGGGAACACATCGCCGGACAAAAACACTACCCTGCCGCCATCCGCCGGGCATTAGGCGAACTCCTCGCTGCAGGTGCGCTTCTCTCCAGCAACCTTAAAAACGAAGGTACGCTCATTGTCCAAGTACAAGGACAAGGTCGTCTGAAAATGCTTGTGGTCGAAGCCACATCTGACAACACCGTTCGCGCTACCGCCCGCTGGGATGAAACCGCCGACATCCGTGATGACGAAAGCCTGACCGACCTTTTGGGCAGCAACAGCGTTTTCGTACTCACACATCAACCCAAAGATGCTGAACCTTGGCAAGGCGTTGTCCCGCTTGAAGGCGACAATATCGCCCAAATGCTCATGAACTATATCAAACGTTCCGAGCAACTCGATACCCACATCGTTCTCGCCGCTTCAGATCATGTCAGTGGAGGATTGCTGGTACAACGTCTGCCCGAAGAAGAACTGGACACCGAATCATGGGAACTCATCAGCACACTGACCCAAACGCTGACACCGGAAGAGCTAACCACCCTAGACGCACAACACGTTCTCTATCGACTCTATCATGAAACCCCTCCACGGGTTTTCGATCCCGAAAGTATCGAATTTGCCTGCACCTGCTCACACGGCAAAGTCAGCGATATGCTGCTCATGTTAGGCGGAGAAGAAGTTGGCGGTATTGTTGCAGAACAAGGCAGTATCCAAATCGATTGCGACTTTTGCCACACTAAATACGTATTTGACGAAACGGATGTCAACGCGCTATTTGGCGGTGACGTA
>NZ_KV838068.1:0-11268 GCF_001838645.1 Neisseria sp. HMSC70E02
TATGAGTGTCCAAGATTTGGGGGCCAGTTCAAAGTCCACTGATTTCAGACGACCTTATTGGGTTATTGTTCAATTTATACGTTTTGTATAGTGGATTAAATTTAAATCAGGACAAGGCGCCGAAGCCGCAGACAGTACAGATAGTACGGCAAGGCGAGGTAACGCCGTACTGGTTTAAAGTTAATCCACTATAATGTATAGGTTTTCATATTAAAAGATATTACTTGTGATACCAAATCGTTGTTATCAAAAAATACAATTATCCGATTGTTATCATAATCTCCATCAGTATCCGGCAACCAGCATGCGGAAATATGTGAATTCTGATAATTTGAGTCGTAATAATCAGAATCAAAAAAATATTTAATTTCAACCCATTTTCCGCAAGGAAATTCAAATAATCTTTTTAAATAATCGTTCTTTTTTTCTAAAACAAAATCATCTAGTAACAAATCTAATTCGACTGCTGATTTAAGCTCTTCATCTGAGGAAGGTTTCATGATGTCTCCTTATTGAACAAATGATTTAAGATGAACAATCGCTTCTAATTTTACCTGACCAATCTTACCCGCATTGATAGCTGCCGGTAAGTTTTACAGTGTGGTTACGTCATTAAGGTCGTCTGAAAAACGTTTTCAGACGACCTTAATGCTTGATTGGGATTCGAACTTAAGCCTCTATCCAAAGGATGCTGCTCAAAGGGAACTTTGGGAATAATGCGCCGATGCAGGGCTTCTTTGCGGTAATGAAGACGGAGTGTTTTGCCGTGCAGGGGGAATTGATGATGGACGAATTGATGAAACAGATAGAGGATTATATGGATTCCTATAATCAGGAACGTTGCAGTTCGAAATTGAAAAGCCGGGTCCTGTCACATATAGAACCCGGCTTATATAGAGCGATTGAATAGGCTTTTATGAATGTCCAAGACCTTAGGAGCAGTTCAGTTTTTGCCCGAACGTTTTTCAGACGACCTTTTATCTATGTTTATCAAGCAGACTGTATCGGGATGATACGGTTTTGATTGCGTTTTGCACCGCCTTCGCAATAATTGACTTTGACGTATTCTTCGACAATCTCTAAGAATTCGGCTGCGATGTTGTCGCCTTTTAAAGTCACTTTGCGTTCTCCGTCAACATAAACCGGGGCAACAGGGGTTTCGCCGGTTCCGGGTAGGCTGATGCCGATGTCTGCCAGTTTGCTTTCGCCCGGTCCGTTAACGACGCAGCCCATGACGGCAACGTTTAAAGATTCTACACCGGGGTAAAGGGTGCGCCATACGGTCATTTTTTGGCGAAGGTAATTTTGTACATCTTGGGCAAGCTCTTGGAAGACTGTGCTGGTGGTGCGTCCGCAGCCCGGGCAGGCGGTAACCATGGGGGTAAACGAGCGCAGTCCCATGGTTTGTAGAATTTCTTGGCCGACGATGACTTCCTGCGTGCGCGAACTGCCGGGTTCGGGAGTCAGGGAAATGCGGATGGTGTCGCCGATGCCTTCTTGAAGCAGTACGGCCAAGGCGGCAGTCGAAGCGACAATGCCTTTGCTGCCCATACCTGCTTCCGTCAAGCCTAAGTGGAGCGGATATTGGCAGCGGCTGCCCAGCTTGCGGTAAACCTGAATCAAATCTTGAACGGAGCTGACCTTGCACGACAAGATGATTTTGTTTTCAGGCAAACCTAATCGGACGGCTTTTTCAGCAGATTCCAACGCCGAAATAATCAAGGCTTCTTTCATGATTTCTTCGGGAGGTTTGGGCGATGAGGACGCCAGATTGGCATCCATCATGCGCTTGGCGAGGCTTTGGTCAAGCGAACCCCAGTTGACGCCGATACGGACGGCTTTGTCGTTTTCGGCGGCAGTCCGAATCATATAGGCAAATTTTTCATCGCCTTTTGCGCCTTTGCCGACATTGCCGGGGTTGATGCGGTATTTGGACAAGGCTTTGCCGCACTCGGGAAATTCCGCCAACAGACGTTCGCCATTGAAATGGAAGTCGCCAATCAGCGGGGTGGTGTAACCCATGTCGTCCAAACGCTGGCGGATTTCGGCAACTTTGGAGGCGGCTTCCGGGCTGTTGACGGTAATGCGCACCATTTCTGAGCCTGCATCGCTCAATTCTTTGACTTGCAGGGCGGTTGCTTTAGCATCTGCGGTGTCGGTATTGGTCATCGATTGCACGACAACGGAGGCATCCGAACCGACGGTGAGATGATCGATTTGTACTTGATGGGTTTGGCGGCGTTTGGGTGTGTTCATCTTTATTTTTTTCCTGCTACAAAGGAAGCTGATTTTTCACCGGCAACCCGGTATTCTGCCAGATTGATGGTTGTCCCGCCGTAATTGGCTTGTGCACCTGTGGCAATACCGATCCAGACATTGTAGGGCGCACCGCCTTTAAAACGCCTTTCGCTTCCTGCGGGAATGATCCGGCTGAAAATCATGGTGCCTTTCTTGTCGGTGATAATCAGATTGCTTCGGTATTGGACTTTAATCCAAAGCTCGTCTGAATCGACTTTGACTTCAGGTGCGGATGCCGCTGCTTCGGATGTGGCGACACTTGAAGCTGCTTTTTCGGCATTGGATATTTCTTGTTTGCCGTTTTCTGCCATATTGGAAACGGCAACATTTTCTTTTTTCAAATCCGGCGTCTGCATACTGTTGCGTACTGCATCGCTGTTTTGCGCGACTTGTTGTTCGTTTTCATGATTGGACTTGCTTTGCCAAACATAAATACCGCCGCCAAGCAGGATGAGCGCCGCCATGCCCAAAACCCATTTGGGAAAACCGACTTTTTCACCATCTTGGTAGTTCAAGCCGGCATTTTGTTTGCGATCAACCAGATAGACATGGTCTTCTTCCGGCGCGGAAATGGCTTTCAGACGACCTGTAATGGTTGTTTCATCGATTTTCAACAGGCGGGCATAAGAACGCAGATAGCCCATAACGAAGACCAACCCTGAAAAGAAAGAATAGTCTCCTTTTTCAAGTGCTTCAATTTGTTCGGCAGACAGTTTCAACCGTCGTGCTACTTCGTCAATATCCCAACCTGATTTGTGTCTGAATTGTCCCAGCTCATCACCCAATGATTTGGCAGCTTGAATGTCGTATTCGTTTTTCTTTTGATTTTCCATGTGGTTACTTACCTGTGGTTACTGCCTGTAATTGTTCCGAATAGGGGAAGTTTGCCCTTAACTGGGCTTCGTATTCGTAGGCTGCCTGGCTATTGCCCAAAGCGGTTGCCAATTTCCAACCCAGCAGCAAATCATCTGCCTGCAAAACATCGACTTTGCTTTGGTATTGGCGGAAATAATAGTCCGCTTCGTTTAAATTGCCTGCCAGCATTTTGGTTCTTGCCAATTCTTTAAACGCAGGCGGGAATTGAGGTTGCGCAGCCAAAGAGCGTTCGAGATAAGCTTCTGCCAGCGAATATTGTCCCATCTTCGCGCTGCAAATGCCCTTGTTGAGGTTGGCGATAAACGGAGAAGGATAAGTCGGATCGGCCAGGGCTTTGTCAAAATAACTGATGGACTGGGCGGGATTATTCATCTCGCTGCACAAGAACCAGCCATAGTTATTGTTGATTTCCGCATTGTCAGGTTTCAAGGATAGGGCTTTTTGGAAGCTTTCCTGCGCCTTTTCGCGCACTTTGAGATATTGATAGATTTGCGCGCGAACCAGCCATGCATCTTCATTGCTGCTGTCTGCTTTCAATGCCTCTTCAATGCTTACCGTTGCTTGACGGTAATCGCCCCCGCGCATGTATTCGATAGCCAACTGGGTTTTGATATTGGCGACCTGTGTCGCACGTTCCGCTCTGCTTGGACCTTTCGGGCCGGCGCATGCGCCCAAAACTAAAGTTAGAATAATGGGTTGCCAAATGTTCAGTTTCATAATCAGCTCTGTTGTTCAACCAAAATCTGCTGCCATTTTTGTTGGCGGCGTGTTTTATCTTGTACTTGTCCTGCCAATTGACCGCAAGCTGCGTCAATATCGTCGCCACGCGTTTTACGGACGGTTACCACGAATCCTGCCTGCTGCAAAATATCGCGGAAAACGCGGATATTTTCATTGGTAGATCGTTCGTAGCCGGAATTGGGGAAAGGATTGAACGGAATCAGATTGAATTTGCACGGTACGTCTTTTACCAGCTCAATCAGTTCGCGCGCATGTTGCGCTTTGTCATTAATTCCGTCCAACATAACATATTCAAAAGTAATGAAATCTCTTGGTGCTTTGACCAAATAGCGTTGGCATGCCGCCATCAACTCTTTCAACGGATATTTTTTATTCAGCGGAACGATTTGATCGCGTACTTCGTCGTTGGAAGCATGAAGGGATACTGCCAGCGCAACAGGCATCGCATCGCGCAGCCTGTCCATTTGAGGCACCATACCTGATGTAGAAACGGTAACGCGGCGGCGGCTTAGGCCGTAGCCATGATCGTCCAGCATGATGCTCAGCGCAGTAACGACATTATCAAAGTTCGCCATCGGCTCGCCCATGCCCATCATGACTACATTGGAAATCACGCGTTCGTTTTTCGGCGTAACGCCCATTGCTTTATTTGCCCACCACAGTTGCCCAATGATTTCGGCAGCGGTCAGATTACGGTTGAAACCTTGGCGGCCGGTAGAACAGAAGGTGCATTCCAATGCGCAGCCGACTTGAGAGGAAATACACAACGTACCGCGTTCTGCTTCGGGAATAAACACTGTTTCCACGCCGTTGCCCGTTCCTACATCCAACAGCCATTTGCGCGTACCGTCGGTGGATTCTTGCGCCATCATCAGTTTGGGCACATCCACGCTTGCCTGTTCGTTGAGTTTCAGGCGCAGGGATTTTGCCAAATCGGTCATTTCATCGAAACTTTGCGCACCGGCTTGGTGAATCCAGCGCATCACTTGTTTGGCGCGGAACGGTTTTTCACCCATCTCGGCAAAATGATGGGTCAGTCCGTTTAAATCGTAATTCAGCAGATTGGTTTTCATGTGGTTTATTTCTTGGTAAAGCTTTTAAATAAAGGCTGCCGTTGGTTATAAGTCTTGTGAATCTGATGGAGAAGGGAGCTTCGCAACAGTCTGGAAAATTTCCCCAATCTTTTTTAGCAAACAGCTTTTATTCTCAAGCTTCTTCTATCATATTTTCAGACGACCTTTGTTTTAGAAAGGTCGTCTGAAAACAGATTTAGACAAACAATATCGACAAAACCGTCCAAACGCCCGAACCGGTCGGACGTTCGAACGGCATTTATCGTTAACGCGGGCAGATTTCGCTTTGGCTGAAGAAGTAGGCAATCTCGATTGCTGCATTTTCCAGACTGTCAGAGCCATGTACGGCGTTTACGCTGAGAGATTCGGCAAAATCGGCACGTATCGTACCGGGAACGGCTTCTGCAGGGTTGGTCGCGCCCATCAGTTCACGGTTTTTTGCAACGGCATTTTCACCTTCCAACACCTGAATCATGACAGGACCGCTGGTCATAAAGGCAACCAAGCTGTCGTAAAAAGGACGCTCTTTATGGACAGCATAAAACTCTTGGGCTTCGCGCACGCTGAGGTGCTTCATTTTGGCGGCGACAATACGCAGTCCGTTGTCTTCAAAACGGCTGTAAATTTTGCCGATTACATTTTTACCTACAGCATCGGGTTTAACGATGGAAATCGTGCGCTCAATAGCCATATTATGTCCTTGTTTTTATTGCGTTGTGCAATAGTCTTAGGTTGGGGAAAATGAACTGCTATTTTATCAAATTTCAGTATACTTTGGGAAAAGCCGCTCTTTTTTCTTCTCCTGAATCTTATTTTTTCAACGTCAGATGCGGTTGCTCCAAATAAACTTCCGATTGCATTTCCACCATACGGCTGGCAGTACGGGTAAATTCTTCGGCGAAATCGCCTTCGACATAAATATCGTTTACGCCTACCGCGCTGGTGGCACAGAGTTTTACTCGGAAATCGTACAATACGTCAATCAGCCATGTAAGGCGGCGCGCTTCGGCTTTTTCCTGCGGCGTCAGGCGTTCCAATCCTGATACGAACACCATTTCATAATGTTCGGCCAAATAGAGGTAATCGGCTTGCGAACGCGGACCAAAGCATAAAGCGCGGAAATCGAACCAAATGGCACGGTCGGATTGGGCTTTGTGCGGAATTTCACGTCCGTGTATTACGCTGACGCCGGGGTTCAGTTCGGGAATTCCCGCCATTTCTTTAAACAAATCAGCCAATTTCTGCTCGTTTTCTTCATTATTGGGAACGAAGAAAATCTCGGCAGGACGTAAAGTGCGCAGGCGGTAGTCTTCTCCGCCGTCAACATTTAAGACGGTCAGGCTGGATTCAATCAGCGCGATGGTCGGCAGAAAACTGCTTCTGTTTTGACCTTGGGGATAAAGCTCGGACGGGGCATAGTTGGAAGTTGCCACCAAAACCACGCCTTCGCTCAACAAGTTTTCCAGCAGGCGACCCAGAATCATCGCATCCGCAATGTCGCTGACGTGGAATTCGTCAAAACACAATACGCGGGTCTCTTTGGCAATCTCAGCAGCAACTGCTTTTAAAGGATTGGCTTCACTTTTCAAGTCTTTCAAACGCTTATGGATTTCCGCCATAAAAGCATGAAAGTGGACACGGCGTTTGCGGCGGTATGGCAAGCAGCCGAAAAAAGCGTCCATCAAGAAACTTTTGCCGCGACCCACGCCGCCATAAAAATACAGACCTTTCGGCACTTGGGGAGAGCGCAGGCTGCGTCCTAGGAAACGATTGCGTTTGCGTTTGAACATCATCAGTTCCGTCCACAAACGATCCAAATATTCAATCGCCCGCGCCTGTGCTTCATCGCGGATGAAATTCGGTTGTTCGGCTGCAGCCTGATACCAAGTCAGCGGGCTGTGGTTTTCAAACGGAGGGGCGACAAACAGTTGACCTCTATCACTCATATCTGACCTTTATTATGTTTTTGGGTTTGACAATTATAGTGGATTAACTTTAAACCAGTACGGCGTTACCTCTCCTTAGCTCAAAGAGAACGATTCTCTAAGGTGCTGAAGCACCAAGTGAATCGGTTCCGTACTATCTGTACTGTCTACGGCTTCGTCGCCTTGTCCTGATTTATGTTAATTCCACTATACGTTTTATCAACGGGCAATCATTAAAAGAAACGTATTATAGATGATTTCAGACGACCCTATGAATTTTCCATTACAAATTCCGCCCAAATTACGAAAACAATAGAGAACCATATTTTCAGACAATAAAAACGCCGCATTTCTGCGGCGTTCGTTTACTCAGGTTTAGTTGGCATTTTCTTGTAAAGCCAAGTCCACACGTTCACGCAATTCCTTACCGGGTTTGAAGTGAGGGACGTGTTTTTCAGGCACTTCCACACGTTCTCCGGTTTTGGGGTTGCGTCCGATACGGGCCGGGCGATGGTTCAAATCGAAGCTGCCGAAGCCACGGATTTCAATACGCTGACCGCGAGCCAGCGAGCGGGTCATGGTATCAACCAAAACCTTTACGCTGTATTCGACGTCTTTTGCCAGCAATTGGTTACCGTTTTTCTCGGCAAAAACTTCTGCCAAACGAACCATTAATTCAGACTTCGTCATGTCTGCAACCTTATTCTTGGTCGCCGGACAGTTTGGCTTTCAGCAAGTCGCCGAGGCTGGTAGTACCTGCGCTGGCGGTTGCAGCAGCGTTGACTGAATTCAGGGCTTCGCGGTTTTCTTTAGCGTCTTTAGCTTTAACAGACAGGCGGATGCTGCGGTTTTTGCGGTCGACGGTTACGATAACGGCTTCAACCTCGTCACCTTCTTTCAGTTTGGTGGTCAGGTCTTCAACGCGGTCGGCTGCGAATTCGGAAGCAGGCAGGTAGCCTTCTACTTCGTCAGACAGGGCAACAACGGCACCTTTGGCGTCAACAGATTTCACAGAACCTTTAACCAAAGAACCTTTGTCGTTTACGCTGATGAAGTTACCGAAAGGGTCGCCTTCCAGTTGTTTGATGCCCAAAGAGATGCGCTCTTTGTCAACGTCGATTGCCAATACAACGGCTTCAACCTCTTCGCCTTTTTTGTATTTGCGTACAGCTTCTTCGCCGGCTTCAGTCCAAGACAGGTCGGACAGGTGAACCAGACCGTCGATACCGCCGGGCAGGCCTACGAACACGCCGAAGTCAGTGATGGATTTAACCGCACCGGAGATTTTGTCGCCTTTGTTGTGGTTGGCGGCAAATTCTTCCCAAGGATTGGCTTGGCATTGTTTCATGCCCAAAGAGATACGGCGGCGGTCTTCGTCGATTTCCAGAATCATGACTTCGACTTCGTCGCCCAATTGTACGACTTTGCTTGGGTGTACGTTTTTGTTGGTCCAGTCCATTTCGGAAACGTGTACCAAACCTTCGATACCTTGTTCGATTTCAACGAACGCACCGTAGTCGGTCAGGTTGGATACTTTACCGAACAGGCGGGTACCTTGCGGGTAACGACGGGTCAGGCCGCTCCAAGGATCTTCGCCCAATTGTTTCATACCCAGAGAAACGCGTTGTTTGTCTTGGTCGAATTTCAGGACTTTGGCTTCAACTTCTTGACCGACTTCCAGAACTTCGCTCGGGTGTTTCACACGGCGCCATGCCAGGTCGGTGATGTGCAACAGGCCGTCGATGCCGCCCAAGTCAACGAATGCACCGTAGTCGGTGATGTTTTTAACGATACCTTTGATGATAGAGCCTTCTTGCAGGTTTTCCAGCAGGGCTTTGCGCTCTTCACCCAAAGTAGCTTCCAGAACGGCGCGGCGGGAAACCACGACGTTGTTGCGTTTTTTGTCCAGTTTGATGACTTTGAATTCGATTTCTTTGCCTTCAAAGTGGGAAGTGTCTTTAACGGGACGTACGTCAACCAAAGAACCCGGCAGGAATGCGCGGATGCTGTTGATCATAACGGTCAGGCCGCCTTTGACTTTGCCATTGATAACGCCGGACAGGATGTCGCCGTTTTCCATCGCTTCTTCCAAAGCGATCCAGTCGGCAGCGCGTTTGGCTTTTTCGCGGGACAGTTTGGTTTCGCCGAAGCCGTTTTCAACGGATTCGATGGTAACGGTAACGAAATCGCCAACTTTAACTTCAATCTCGCCCTGAGCGTTTTTGAATTCAGCAACGTCAATCAGAGATTCTGATTTCAGACCTGCATTAACGGTAACGAAGTTTTGATCGATTGCCACGACTTCGGCAGTAATCACCTCACCCGGGTTCATTTCTTGCAGGGTAAAGCTTTCTTCAAGCAACTGGGCAAAATTTTCCATAGTCATATATACTCTTTTCGGTACACCGCCAAGGGGTGCGGGGTAGGTTGGAGGATGCCTGCCGCCCTTGGCACGGCAGGCTTTGAAAATAAATATTTCAGACGACCTTTAGATGCTCCAAAGGTCGTCTGAAACAAAACGCAGGGATTATACCCTAAATTTCAAACTTTATGATACCAATCAAGCACTTTTTTTACAGCTTCTTCGATACTCAGCCCGCTCGTATCCAAAAGTTCCGCGTCGGGAAGCTGCTTTAAGGGCGCGACGCTGCGGCGGCGGTCCGCTTCATCGCGTGCCTCGATGTCCGACAAAATCCGTTCAAATTCCAAGCCTTCGCATGGAATGCCGATTTGTTTGGCGCGGCGTTCCGCCCGTATTTTCGCACCTGCGGTCAGAAAAACCTTTAACGCCGCATCGGGGAAAACAACCGAACCCATATCGCGCCCGTCGGCGACCAAACCTTTTTCGGTCAGAAAATCACGCTGCCGCTGCAAAAGCGCGGCACGCACTTTCGGCAACTGCGCCACTGCAGAAGCGCCCATGCCGATGGCTTCGCTGCGGATTTGTCCCGAAACGTCTTCATCATCCAAAAAGACCTGAGTGCCTTCAAAGCGGGCAGGCAGATTTTCTGCCAGCGCGGCAACCGCCTCTTCATCATTCCATTCCACATCCCGTTTCTTTGCATACAGCGCGGTCAGGCGGTATAACGCGCCGGAGTCCAGATAATCGAACCCCAAAGCCTGAGCGACACGGGAGGCGACCGTACCTTTTCCCGATGCACTGGGTCCGTCTATGGCGATGACTTTTTGTTTGGTATTCATATTTTGGCTTTCTGAGAATAATGTAGGAGGTCGTCTGAAAGGACGTATCAGGCAGGCATTATATAGATAATTGTTTAATAATGAGAACCGAGGTCGTCTGAAAAAGCGTTTCAGACGACCTCTGGTGTTAATTGTAGCTTGGATATAAACCTGACTTTATTTTTATTGTTTTCGTTTGGGTAATTCAGATGAAGATTTGGCAGGTTAGGAGTAGGGCAGTTCAGTTTTGTTTTCAGGGGCTTGGAATATTTAATGGATTATTTGTAAATTAATGTTCATTTATGGGGTGAAACTGTATAATTCCCGCCGTTTGAATTGATTTGACGAGGCTTTTTGATGAACCAGCTTAAATTGGCGGTTTCCGGCGCGCAGATTTTGTTTGTGGCGTTCGGAGCGATGGTGCTTGTTCCGCTTTTGACCAAACTGAATCCTTCTTTAGCACTTTTGGGGGCGGGTATCGGTACGCTGCTCTTTCAAATAGTCACCAAGCGTAAAGTGCCGATTTTCCTCGGCTCTTCTTTTGCCTTTATTGCGCCGATTATCTACTCCCTCGAAACATGGGGCCTGCCTTCGACCATGTTCGGGCTGTTTGCGGCGGGTTTTATGTATTTCGTGTTTGCCGGATTGATCAGATGGCGCGGGCTGGCTACGGTCAACCGGCTGCTGCCGCCTGTGGTTATCGGGCCTGTGATTATGGTCATTGGCTTGTCTGTCGCTGCAGCCGCAAGTGAAATGGCAATGGGCAAATCCAGCGGAAAGCAAGTAATAGACTATGCGGATGCGCTGATTTTGTCGGGCTTTACGTTTGCCGTTACGGTGGTTGTATCGGTTTTCGGCAGCCGTATGATGAAACTGGTTCCGATTTTAATCGGCGTGGCTGCAGGCTATATTTTGGCTTTGGTCATGGGCTTGGTAGATACCGCCACCATCGCGGCTGCGCCGTGGTTTGAAGTACCACATTTTGAAACACCGCAAGTCAACTGGCAGGCAGCGCTGTTTATGCTGCCCGTCGCCATCGCGCCCGCCATCGAACACATCGGCGGCATCATGGCCATCGGCAATGTAACGGGCAACAACTACACCAAAGACCCGGGCTTGGATAAAACGCTGGCGGGCGACGGCTTGGGCGTATGTGTGGCAGGTTTGATTGGCGG
>NZ_KV838068.1:11368-35681 GCF_001838645.1 Neisseria sp. HMSC70E02
CCGGTAACGACTTACGGCGAGGGAACGGGCGCGGGGATGATTACGAAAAACAGCAATCCAGTCATTATGACTTGGGCGGCAATTTTCGCCATCGCTATGGCATTTTTCGGTAAATTTAATGCTTTCCTTGCTTCTATCCCTCTGCCCGTAATGGGCGGCATCATGCTGCTTTTGTTCGGCACGATTGCTTCTTTGGGCATTAAAACGCTGGTGGATGCGAAAGTGGATTTGATGCAGCCGAAAAATCTGGTGATTGTCAGCTCGGTTTTGACGGTTGGCGTCGGCGGCATGGCGGTTCATGTCGGTACGTTGAGTTTTGCCGGCGTCGGTTTGTGCGCTATTTTGGCGATTGTATTGAATTTCTTGCTGCCGAATCCGAAGACGGAAAGTTGATTTGGCATTGTCGCCGATAGGGAGAAAAGGTCGTCTGAAACGGGGAATGCCCTGATTTCAGACGACCTTTTTAGCGAAAGGATTTGATGTTGGAAAAAATAATAATAAGTCGTCTGAAACGATATTCTTGCCATATAGATATATTGATATGTTAATATCTTATTTTTATTAAACAGGAATAGTAACCATGTTGCACAAAATCGGGATCATGAGCGCGTTGATTTTGGGTCTTGCCATGCCGGCCGCTGCCGAATGTTTGATTCAAAAAGATAGCATCGCAGGAATTAAATTAGGGCAGAACTTAAAGCAGGTAAAACATAAATTCCCGAAGGCGAAAATGGAGAGAGAAAGCGATCCCGAAGGTGTGGCGTATGTTGCCATTACACTGTCTAAAGACGTCATGGTTATCACCCATCAAGATGGAGACGACGATCCTGATGCTCCTATAAAACTCCATAAAAAAATTGATTCTTTGGAGACCTACTCTCCCGCCTGTCACACGGTTTCGGGGGTACATCCGGGCATGAAGATTAAAGATGCAGAAGCCAAACTGGGTAAAGTCAAAAAAATCATAATGTCGGAAATCGAATCTCGTGAATACGCAATATTTACCCGCCACCCGAAACATTTCGACTTTAGAATGGAAATGGGAGCAGGAATTTATTCAGGTAAAGGTAGAGCACCGAATCAAACTCGGCGTTACCGTAAAGGGGGCAGTATTTTAGAAATTTCTGTATCTAAATACGGAGGTTTTGATAACTGAAGAGCAGGGCATTAGGCAAAAAGCTTACAAAGCCGACTACGGAATAGAAACGCTCCTGTACGTTCCAGCTGGCTTTTAAAATCCCTGAAAACTGTCCAAACGGCTATGGGATTTGAACAACCGCCGCCCTGTAACTGTTGCCGATTGATTTCACTATATAATACAGGTCGTCTGAAAACCGGATTTCCGTTTTCAGACGACCTTTTTGATGCTTACCTGCCTTAACCGTTTATTTGTGCGCCTAGAGTATTGAATCTATGCCTTCCGCCCTTATAAATAGCAAATACGGCATAATGATTAACATGATAAAGACGGAAGAACGATATGGCAGAAAAAACCTATTACGAAATTCTCGGCGTGGACAAAACCGCCGACGCCGACACCATTAAAAAGGCCTACCGCAAACTGGTACGCAAATACCATCCCGACGTCAGCAAAGAACCTGACGCCGCCGAGCGCACCGCCGAAATCAACACAGCCTACGAAACCTTATCCGACCGTGAAAAGCGTGCCGAATACGACGAATTGCTGGCCAACCCCTACGGCCGCAGCGCAGGCGGCAATCCGTTCGGCGGCGCGCAATCCGGCGGCTTCCGCTACGAATACCGCGGCGGCGAACCTTTCGGCGCAGGCGATTTCAATTTTGAAGATTTGTTTGCCGGCTTCGGCCGCAGTCAGAGACAGGCGCACGCAAGGCCGGACGGCCCGATTAAAGGCGAAGACCAGCACGCCGAACTGAGTATCGATATTTACGCCGCTTATGTCGGCGCGGAGCGCTCATTAAGCCTGAACGTGCCGACCGTGGACGAATACGGCCGCGTCGGTTATCAGACCAAAACCTTAAACGTCAAAATTCCCAAAGGCATTACCGAAGGCCAGCAAATCCGTTTGGCGGGACAGGGCCTGCCCGGTCACAACGGCGGCGCAAACGGCGATTTGTATCTGAAAATCAAGTTCCACGACAAACCCGATTTATACGTTAAAAACAAAAAAGACGTATACCAAACCATAGACGTCAAGCCTTGGGAAGCCGTATTGGGCGGCAAAATCATCGTTCCCACCGCAGCGGGACGTTTGCAGGTCAACCTGCCCGCCAACAGCCAAAACGGTAAAAGCATACGCCTGAAAGGCAAAGGCATTCCGGCCAAAGAAGCGGGCGATTTGTACCTCAACATCCGCATCAGCGTTCCCAAGGCCGAAAGCGAAGCCGACCGCGCCGCATGGGCGCAGCTTGCCGCCCACTTTGACGGCAAAAGCGCATCAAATTGAAAGGACAAACCATGACGCAACACACCGACATTACCCTGACTTTCGAAGAAATCCTCGCTGCCAGCCGCTGCCGCCGCGATTGGCTGCTGGAGCTGATAGAGGAAGAAATCATCAGCGTAAACGGCAGGCCGGAACAAACTTTGTACAGCGGTTTCCAACTTGCCCGTATCCGCCGCGCCCAGCGCCTGAGCCGCGACTTCGATGCCGGCATTCCCGCGCTCGGCCTGATTATGCGCCTGCTGGACGAAGTGGAAGAATTGCGCAAGGCACAGCGGCCTTTATCCCTGCTGGATGAAGGCAAATAGCGGTCAACAAAAGAAGGCCGTCTGAAAAACAGTTTTCAGACGACCTTTTTTCAATACGGGAAACGAAAATGGCTGAGAATACTGCCGATGATTTGAACCTTGCCGCCGCACAAGCGGCCGGGCATTTGCTGGAGCGTTGCGTACCGGAGCATGCTGCGGTGCTGACGCCTTATGTGTTGCGGCTGTTTGCTGCTTTGCAGAACGGGCATTCGTTTGTTTGGCTGGATGAGGGCGAGGCGGAGGAATTGGCGGGATTGGCGCCGACGGTCGGGCAGGGCGCGTCGCCGTTGGTGTTGCAGGGCAGAAAGCTGTTTTTGGGGCGGATGTGGCAGCTCGAGCATGATTTGGCGGCTGAAATCAAGCGTTTGGCAGAAGCGGAAGTCGAGCCTGTGGATTGGATGAGCGCGTCGCAAAACTTGTCCGGCTGGTTTGCCGACAAAGGCAGCGCAGGGCAGCGGGATGCGGCGGGGCTTGCCCTGCTTCAAGCGTTTATGCTGATTACGGGCGGGCCGGGTACGGGCAAGACGACGACGGTGGCGAAACTTTTGGGGCTGATTTGCACCAACTCTGCCACGCGCCTGCCGCGTATTGCGCTTGCCGCGCCGACGGGCAAGGCGGCGGCGCATATGGCGCGCGCGCTGCATCGGGCAGTGGACGGTTTCGAGATGCCGGATGCGGTGCGCAATCATTTGTCCGCGCTGGAAGGGCAGACGGTCCACCGCCTTTTGAAACTGCGCCCGCCGCAAATGCTGCCTGCGTTTGACGGCAACCACCCGCTGCCTTTGGATGTGTTGGTGGTGGATGAGGCTTCGATGTTGGATGTTTCCCTGCTGCTTCACTTGCTGCGTGCGATTCCGTCGGGCTGCCGCGTGATTTTTTTGGGCGACGAGTTCCAACTGCCTTCGGTCGGCGTCGGCGCGGTATTGGCGGCGTTGTCGAGACGGACGGTTTTGGATAAGGAGACGGCGGATCAGCTGAGCATTTATCTGCCGGAACACGGTTTCCCCGTGGAGGAAAATCCGCCGGTTTTGTCGCAAAACGTCGCGCAACTGACAGTCAGCCACCGTTTCGGCGCAGACAGCGGCATCGGCTGTCTGGCTAGGGCGGTCGTATCGGGCAAGAGCGGGGAAGGTTGGGCGCAGTTTGCCTTGTTCCCCGACGAACTGGAAATCCGCGAAGGTCGTCTGAAACAGCAGGCGGAGCTGCTTTACCGCAAACACGAAAAATACTGGCAGGCAGTCGATAAAAACGATGTGGCGCTGGCGTTCGGACACGCGGCGGATGTGGTCGTTTTGGCGGCATGGCGGCAGGACGCGGAGGCGTTCAACGAAGAGTATTGCCGTTATCTGCAACGCAAACATCGGGCGGGCGCGGATACGCCGTGGTTCGCGGGACAAATCATCATGATTGCGCGCAACGACTATACGCTGGAAGTGTTCAACGGCGACATCGGGCTGATTATGCCCGACGCGGAATCGGCGAACGGCTTGGCGGCGTATTTTCCGAATGCGGACGGTTTCAAAAAAATCGCCATCAGCCGCCTGCCGCAGTTTGATTCCGCGTTCGCCATGACCGTGCATAAAAGCCAAGGTTCGGAATATCGGGAAGTCTGGCTGCTGCCGCCGTCGGGGAAAATAGAGCAGGGCGGAGATGACGCGCTGTCTGGCTTAAACAATGCGCTGCTCTACACCGCCATCACCCGCGCGCGGGAACGCTTCGTCTTTTGGGGAAATGAAGAACAATGGCGGTTGGCGGTGGAGACCCGCAAAACCCGCCGCACGGCATTGGGCGACATCTTGGACGCGATGTTCGTGCCGAAAGCTTGAATCAAACCCTAAAGGTCGTCTGAAAACGGAACGGATGCTGCCGGGAGTTTTCAGACGACCTTTCTCTATTGATATGCGTCAAAATCAGTTTGGAAATAAGCATAATACTCTAAATCTTCTTGACGGTTTGTGCCGTCTTTCATAGGATTACAGCCGTTCGATTACAAAAATTAGTAAATTTCTAACAAATATTGATTAGGAATTTTTGTTAAAAATACCTTTTACCCTTCAATCGGAGATTGGCATGAACATCCAAAAAAACTTTGCCGTTGTATGTGCTGCCTTGGCGGCATTACCCACCGCATTTGCAGAAACCGCTAGCGTAGAGCGCGATGCCGCCGCATTGGCAACGACGAGCGATTACGTCAATTCGGGCAGCGTCATCCGCAAAGACGAAGACAAAATCAGCATTTTCAACGATTTGCTGACCGTAAACGGCACATTCCGCGTCCGTGCCGACACCAAAGACATCAATGCCAACAACAGCAGCACCAATCCCACGCCCGACGCCTCCAATACCAATTTCAACGCCGAATTCTGGTTGCGCGCCAAACTTTATAAAGACTGGAAACTGGTGACCCAAATCGAACCCAACATCGACTTGAAAACCGGCAAATTCAACGGCGACCATGATGTTCCCGTGAACAAACTCTATGCTGAAGGCTCAATTACCGAAGGCGTCAAAGCCCGCGTCGGTAAATTCGGTGCATTCTCCTCCTACGGACGCGTCTGGGATACCGAAGTAACCGGCGGCGAAATCTTCTTTGACAACAAAACCCTGCCCACCAAAATCTATGCTGGCCGCCGTACCGGCAGCCTCAACGACAACGTATGGGGCATAGGCGGCCGCCGCAAACACTTCGCCGCCATTCAAAGCAGCCTGCCGATTAACGAAAACATCAACGTCGGCGCAACCGTCAGCTACATGAAAGACATAGACGTGCGCGGCGCGAAGAAAAACGCCGTCTTCGGCGAAATCGGCGCAGATGTCAAATTCAATGACGATTGGCGTTGGATGGCGGCAGTCAGCAAGTCCAACATCAAAGCCTATAACGACGCAGGACAAAAAATCAAAAACGACGGCGTGTTTACCGAAGTCCGCTATAAACTTGCCGACTGGAAAGTCCGCAATTCCTACGACGCCTTCCTGAATTACCGCCGCGTCGGTGCGCTTTCGGGCGTATCTTCCGTACAAGACTACAGTAAAAACGTACAAGGCGTACAAGTCGGCGCGACCTACGTTCCTTGGAAAAACTGGAAAGTGTCAGGCTTTTACTTGGCGGGCAAACAAGTTACCCCGACTGCCGGCTCAAGCAGACAAGACGTCAACGTCTTGCGCGGTCAGGTGGAATACAAATTCTAAGCCGTTTGGATAAAGCAAAGGTCGTCTGAAAACCTGTTTTCAGACGACCTTTCGTTATTCCCTCCATCAAATCGAATATTCAATCAACTCGTTCTGCGAAAACACATAAACCTGTTTCGGTACCAATGCCAACTCCCGCCCTGCGGCCAAGTTCAGCCTTGACGCGTCGCTGCCTGCCAGTGTGATATGTACGTCCTGTTTGCCGTGTTTCACCAAAACGTGCGTCAGTGCGCCGACGGCGTGGATTTTTTCGATTTCGGCGCGGATCATCGGGGTTTCGTGTTCGGCGGCAAGCTGCCATTCGTGCGGGCGGATGTAGCCGGTGGCGGTTTGTTCCTGCCATTTGTAGTGCGCGTCCAATTTCCACGCGAAGCCGTTGTAGTGCCAGATGCCTTTTTCGATTCTGCCTTCAAATGCGTCGGTTTCGCCGAGGAACTCGGTAACGAAGGCGTTTTCGGGTTTGCGGTAAATGGCTTCGGCGCTGCCGGTTTGTTCAATTTTACCGTGGTTCATGACGACGATTTCGTCGGAAACTTCGAGGGCTTCTTCTTGGTCGTGTGTCACCAGAATGCTGGTTACGCCTAGGTTGTGATGGATGTCGCGCAGCCAGGTGCGTAATTCTTTGCGGACTTTGGCATCCAGTGCGCCGAAGGGTTCGTCCAGGAGCAGGAGTTTGGGTTCAACCGCGAGGGCGCGGGCGAGGGCGATGCGTTGGCGTTGCCCGCCGGAGAGCTGGTGCGGATAGGATTTGGCGAGGTGGGAGAGTTGTACGAGTTTGAGCAATTCTTCGACTTTGGTGCGGATTTGTTCTTTGGACGGGCGTTCGGACTTGGGCAATACGGTTAAACCGAAGGCGACGTTGTCAAATACGTTCATGTGGCGGAAGAGGGCGTAGTGTTGGAACACGAAACCGACTTTGCGTTCGCGGACGTGTTTGGCGGTTACGTCTTGCCCGTCAAAGAGGATATTGCCGCCGTCGGCGTTTTCCAGTCCGGCGATGATGCGCAGGAGCGTGGTTTTGCCGCAGCCGGAAGGGCCGAGCAGGGAAACGAGTTTGCCGGTGGGGACGTTGAGGTTGATGTTTTTCAGCGCGTGGAAATTGCCGAAGTGTTTGTTTAGGTTTTGGATGGTGATGCTCATGCTGCGTTCCTTTCGGCGGCGGCGAGTTTTTTATCTTGTAATTTTGTGATGATGTTCTGCACCGCCAGCGTCGCCAGTGCTAAAAGTGCCAATACGCCGGAGAGGGCGAATGCGCCGGTGAAGTTGTATTCGTTGTAGAAGATTTCGACCAAAAGCGGGATGGTATTGGTTTCGCCGCGTATGTGTCCCGATACTACGCTGACCGCGCCGAATTCGCCCATCGCGCGGGCATTGGTGAGAATGATGCCGTAGAGCAGCGCCCATTTGATGTTGGGCAGGGTAACGCGCCAAAACATCTGCCAGCCGCTTGCACCGAGTATCAGTGCGGCCTGTTCTTCGCTGTCGCCCTGCGCCTGCATCAGCGGGATGATTTCGCGCGCGACAAAGGGAAAGGTAACGAACAGCGTCGCCAGAATAATGCCGGGAATGGCGAAGATAATCTGTATGCCTTGCGCTTCCAGCCAGCCGCCCAATGCCGTGTGTGCGCCGAACAATAAGACGAACATCAAACCGGCCACCACGGGCGACACGGAAAACGGCAAATCGAGCAGGGTGGTCAGCAACTGCTTGCCGCGGAAGTCGAAACGTGTCAACAGCCACGCCATCGCCACGCCCAAGACGGCATTGACGGGAACGACCACCGCGGCGGTAATCAGGGTGAGCTTGATCGCCGCCCACGCTTCGGGGTCGGTAATAGATTGAAGGTACAAATCCCAACCGCCTTTCAGCGCCTCGTAAAATACGGCGACGAGCGGGACGACCAGCATCAGCAGCAGGAACCCCAGCGCGACGGCGGTCAGCAGCACGCGCAACCAGCGCGGTTCGGTCAGGTTGGGATTGGCGGAATAGGGTTTCATGGCGGTGGTGTTCTCTGGTTGGTTTTAAGATGTTTGGAGGTCGTCTGAAAACCGTTTTCGTGGGGTGGATTCGTTTTCAGACGACCTTTTATCTTTTATGGATTAAAAGGGGAACAAAAAACGTCTAGCTGCCGTCATTCCCGCGTAGGCGGGAATCCATTGGTGAATTTCGGCTGCCTTATTGATTTTCTGTTTTCCTGTTGCCTTGCGGTGGATTCCCGCCTGCGCGGGAATGACGGCAACAGGGATTTCAGACGACTTTTCACGGTAGGTCGGATTCTTGAATCCGACAAAATATCCAGTATTCCGTTTTTCTGGTTTCGGGTGTCAAAACGTCGGATTCAAGAATCCGACCTACATTTTTCAGACGACCCCTCAACCCTTCGCGCCCGAACGCCTGCTCAACGCCCACTGCATCACGTTCAGCGCAAACAGAATCACAAACGAAACCAGCAGCATAAACAACGCCACCGCCGATGCGCCCTGCACGTCGAATTGTTCCAGCTTGCCCGTAATAATCAGCGGCAGGATTTCGGAAACCATCGGAATGTTGCCCGCGATAAAAATCACCGAGCCGTATTCCCCCGTTGCCCGCGCGAACATCATGCCCGCGCCGGTTAAGAGCGCCGGCATGATTTCCGGCAGCAGCACGCGGCGGAACGTCGTGAAACGGTTTGCGCCCAAAGTCGCCGCCGCTTCCTCATATTCGCCCGACAATTCCTCCAATACCGGCTGCACGGCGCGGACGATAAAGGGCAGGCTGACGACGACCAGCGCAATCCAAATGCCGACGGGCGTAAACGCGATTTTGATGCCCAAAGGCTCGAAAAATCGGCCGATCCAACCGTTGGGTGCATATAGGGTCGCCAACGCGATACCCGTAACTGCCGTCGGCAGCGCAAACGGCAAATCGACCAGCGCGTTCACCAGCCCCTTGAGCGGAAATTCATAGCGCACCAACACCCACGCCACCAGCGTGCCGAACACGACATTGGTCAGCATCGCATAAAACGACATCCGCAAACTCAGCCACACCGCAGCCAACACGTTCGGCTCGGCAATCGTGTTCCAAAAGCCGCCCCAGCCGATTTCCGCCGCCTTCGCCGCCATCATCGCAAACGGCAAAACCACCAGAAGCGACAGGCACAATACGGTCAGGCCGAGGCTGATTTTGAAGCCGGGCAGTACGCTGGGCGTTTTGAGTAATAACATGGTCGCTCGGAAGGGAAAAAGAAGATGCTGCCACTTTAGCGGGGTCGTCTGAAAAACGGAAAGAATGGTTTGTTTGTTGCAAAGATGATTTTGTTATATATGTCGGATTGCCGTTTGGGGCTTTCAGACGACCTGTTATAATCTGCGCCTCTTTTTGGTTCGTCTGCATTCCCATGAAACTCAACCCCCAACAGCAAGCCGCCGTCAAATACCTTGGCGGTCCTCTGCTCGTGCTTGCCGGCGCCGGCAGCGGTAAAACCGGCGTGATTACGCAAAAAATCAAACATTTGATTGTCAACGTCGGCTATCTGCCGCATACCGTTGCCGCGATTACCTTTACCAATAAAGCCGCTACGGAAATGCAGGAGCGCGTTGCCAAAATGCTGCCCAAGTCGCAAACGCGCGGGCTGACGATTTGCACCTTCCACTCTTTGGGCATGAAGATTTTGCGCGAAGAAGCGAACCATATCGGTTACAAAAAAAACTTCTCCATCCTCGATTCCACCGACAGCGCGAAAATCATCGGCGAACTTTTGGGCGGTACGGGCAAAGAACCCTTATTCAAAGCGCAGCACCAGATTTCCCTGTGGAAAAACGATCTGAAAACGCCGGAAGACGTGCTTCAGACGGCCTCGAATGCTTGGGAAGAACAAATCGCGCGCGTGTATGCGAGCTATCAGGAAACCTTGCAAAGCTATCAGGCGGTGGACTTCGACGACTTAATCCGCCTGCCCGCCGTGCTGTTGCAGCAAAACAGCGAAGTGCGCAACAAATGGCAGCGGCGGTTGCGTTATCTGTTGGTTGACGAATGTCAGGACACCAACACCTGCCAATTCACCCTGATGAAACTCTTGACCGGCGCGGAAGGCATGTTTACCGCCGTCGGCGACGACGACCAGTCCATCTACGCATGGCGCGGCGCGAACATGGAAAACCTGCGCAAAATGCAGGAAGACTATCCGCAGATGAAGGTCATCAAGCTGGAGCAAAACTACCGCTCCACCGCGCGGATTCTCAAAATCGCCAACAAAGTGATTGAAAACAATCCCAAGTTGTTCACCAAAAAACTTTGGTCGCAGTTCGGCGAAGGCGAAATCGTCAAAGTCGTTGCCTGCCAAAACGAGCAACACGAAGCCGACTGGGTCGTCAGCCAAATCGTCAAGCAGAAGCTGGTCGGCGGCGACAAAACCCAATACGCCGATTTCGCCGTGTTATACCGCGGCAACCATCAGGCGCGGATTTTTGAAGAAGCCTTGCGCAGCGCGCGCGTTCCCTACCAACTTTCCGGCGGGCAGAGTTTTTTCGACAAAGCCGAAATCAAAGACGTTTTGTCCTATTTGCGCCTGCTTGCCAACCCCAACGACGATCCCGCCTTCCTGCGCGCCGTAACCACACCCAAACGCGGCATCGGCGATGTAACGCTGGGCAAGCTCAACACCTACGCACACGAACACGAATGCAGCCTGTATGAAGCCGCGCAAAACGAAGAAGCACTCGCCCTGTTGAACAATACCAACCGCCAACACTTGCAAGCCTTTATGGATATGTTCGGCAGCTACCGCGCCAAAGCCGAAACCAGCGAAGCGGGCGAACTCATCAACGGCCTGCTCAAAGAAATCGACTACGAAAACCACCTGCTTGCCAGCGAAGAGGGTAAAGCCGGCGAAATCAAATGGCGCAACGTCAGCGACCTGACCGGCTGGCTAGAGCGCAAAGGCGAACAAGACGGCAAAAACATCATCGAACTCGCCCAAACCGTCGCCCTAATGACGCTCTTGGAAGGCAAAAGCGAAGAAGAAGTCGATGCCGTCAAACTCTCAACCCTACACGCCTCCAAAGGCTTGGAATACCCCTACGTCTTCCTCGTCGGCTGCGAAGAGGGCATCCTGCCGCACAACGACAGTATCGAAGAAGACAACGTCGAAGAAGAACGCCGACTGATGTACGTCGGCATCACCCGCGCCAAGCGCCAGCTTACGTTGACCCACTGCGTCAAACGCAAAAAACAAGGCACATGGCAGTTCCCCGAACCCAGCCGCTTCATCGACGAAATGCCGCAGGAAGACATCAAGATTTTAGGGCGCAAAGGCGGCGAACCGATTGTGAGCAAGGAAGAGGGCAGAAGCCATCTGGCGGGGATGCTGGATATGTTGGCGGCGAAAGGGAAGGGCTGATATAGTGGATTAACTTTAAACCAGTACGGCGTTACCTCTCCTTAGCTCAAAGAGAACGATTCTCTAAGGTGCTGAAGCACCAAGTGAATCGGTTCCGTACTATCTGTACTGTCTACGGCTTCGTCGCCTTGTCCTGATTTATGTTAATTCCACTATACATCAGAAAGACAGGGCGCAAAGAGGTCGTCTGAAAATGGTTTAAGGGCGTCTGAAAGTATCGGTTTTCAGACGACCTTTTTCAGCGATTTGAGGGTCGTCTGAAACGCCCGTCCTAGCAATAAGTAGCATATTCAAACTATTTCGTTTCGGGTATAGTATCGCCTGAACAGACTTTCAGGCAGGCTGATTGGTGCGGAAGCGACGTTTTATATGTTATCCCTAAAGATTCCCGCGCCGCCAATCGTCAGCCCGCCCTAAACCGTATGATGCGACATTGCTTTGGAGAAGCGCTGAAATGTTCAAACGTCCTGAAGAAATCATCGTCCTTGTCCTTGCCGTCATTTGGGTGGTGCTGACTTATTTCATCGCCGCCTTTCTCGGCGCCGATACTTACACCATCTTCCTGATTACCGGCCTGACGCTGGTATGGGCAGGCGTATGCTTCCGCCTGTGGCAGATTAATTTGAGCCGTAATATCTGGCCGCTGTTTTTAGGCAGCTTGGTGATGTGTTGGTGGCCATATTTGGATTGGTTCGCCATCAAAGACATCGTCGTTCCCGCTTCCGGAGGGGAGGCGATTATCCTGAACAGACCATGGTATGCAAGCTGGACCTTCAAATTCATCCTGTCGCTGATTCCGGTCGTACTCGGCTACGCATACAAATGGAAACAGGCTAAAAAACGCCATGCCGCTACGCCAAACGCCTGATATCCCCAGCCTAAAACGCCGTTGATAGCAAACGGCGTTTTGCTTTTTCAGACGACCCGCATACTGTCAACACCATCGATAAACTGCTATACTTTTCGGATAATTCAACCGGTTTTTACTCGGATAAGGTCGTCTGAAAAGTACCCGACAAACGGAATAGAAATGATCAGCAAACAAGAATACCAAGCCCAAGCCGCCCAAGGCTACAACCGCATCCCGCTCGTTCAAGAACTCCTTGCCGACTTGGATACGCCGCTTTCCCTCTATCTCAAACTCGCCAACCGCCCCTATACCTACCTGCTCGAATCCGTTGTCGGCGGCGAACGTTTCGGCCGCTATTCCTTTATCGGACTGCCTTGCAGCCACTACCTCAAAGCCGGCGGCAAACACGTCGATGTTTATCAAAACGGCGAAATCGTCGAGCAACACGACGGCAATCCGCTGCCCTTTATCGAAGCCTTCCACAACCGTTTCAAAACGCCCGAAATCCCAAGCCTGCCGCGCTTTACCGGCGGACTGGTCGGCTACTTCGGTTACGAAACCATCTACAATTTCGAACACTTCGCCCACCGCCTGAAAAACACCGCCAAAGCCGACCCGCTCGGCACGCCCGACATCTTGCTGATGCTGTCGCAAGAATTGGCGGTTATCGACAATTTGAGCGGCAAAATCCACCTCATCGTTTACGCCGATCCAGCGCAGCCCGACGGCTACGAACGCGCCCGCGAACGCCTCGAAGACATCCGCACCCAGTTGCGCCAAAGCTGCGCCATCCCGCTCTCGCTCGGCAGCAAACACACCCAAGCCGTCAGCGAGTTCGGCGAAGAGCCGTTCAAAGCCTGCGTTAACAAAATCAAAGACTACATCTTCGCAGGCGACTGCATGCAGGTCGTCCCCAGCCAGCGCATGAGTATGGAATTCACCGACAGCCCGCTCGCCCTCTACCGCGCCCTGCGCACGCTCAACCCTTCGCCTTATCTCTTTTACTACGATTTTGGCGATTTCCACATCGTCGGTTCCTCGCCCGAAATCCTCGTCCGCCGCGAACGCGACGACGTCATCGTCCGCCCCATCGCCGGCACGCGCCTGCGCGGCAAAACCCCCGCCGAAGACCTCGCCAACGAGCAAGACTTATTAAGCGACGCCAAAGAAATCGCCGAACACGTCATGCTTATCGATTTAGGACGCAACGACGTCGGCCGCATCAGCAAAACGGGCGAAGTCAAAGTAACCGACAAAATGGTAATTGAAAAATACTCCCATGTGATGCACATCGTTTCCAACGTCGAAGGTCGTCTGAAAGAGGGCGTTACCAACATGGACATCCTCGCCGCCACGTTCCCCGCCGGCACACTCTCCGGTGCACCCAAAGTCCGCGCCATGGAAATCATCGAAGAAGTCGAACCGAGCAAACGCGGCATCTACGGCGGCGCCGTCGGCGTATGGGGCTTCAACAACGACATGGATTTGGCGATTGCGATCCGCACAGCCGTAGTGAAAAACAACACGCTATACGTCCAAAGCGGCGCAGGCATCGTCGCCGACTCCGATCCAACCTCCGAATGGCAGGAAACGCAGAACAAAGCCCGAGCAGTGGTACGCGCTGCGCAGATGGTGCAGGAAGGGTTGGATAAATAAATTTCAGACGACCTTTGTAGAGAGGGTCGTCTGAAAATACTTAAAAGAAAGAAAAACACCCATGAGATTAAATGAAAAACAACAAAAATCCGTCAGCAAATTCCTTAGCCTGATCTTGCGTCACAGACCCGAACAGATCGGAATTACTTTGGACAAAAACGGCTGGGTGGATATTGATATCCTGCTGGCACAAGCAAATCACCCCAAGCACAACTTTACCGGCGTTGCATTGACGTACGATAATTTAATGGAAGTTGTTGAAAATAATGACAAAAAACGGTTTACCGTATCAGAAGACGGCAAGCGTATTCGTGCCGCGCAAGGGCATTCCACAAAACAGGTTGACATCCAGTATTGCGCAACGACACCGCCTGATATCCTATATCACGGTACAGCGGAAAAATCGGTACAGTCGATATTTGGTCAGGGGCTGCATGCAGGTTCACGCCATTTCGTCCATCTTTCGGCAGATATCGAAACCGCAATCAAAGTCGGTTCCCGACATGGTAAACCCGTAGTGTTAACCATCAACACCGCAGCCATGCTTGCCGACGGCCATCAGTTTTACCTCGCAGACAACGGCGTTTGGCTGACTGAAAACGTTCCGGCGAAGTTTATTGCCAAGTTATGAATTTAGTGCGAGTTTTCTTTTAGTTTATGTTTAGAAAAATCCGCCCGTAAAAATAAGGGGCGGATTTTGTTTGTGAGTAACTTATTATCTGGCACATTAGTTCGCATAATGTATATTATGTTAAATTATATGGATTGATTCAAGTTTCTCAATATTCTTTAGTTCTATTCATCTCTCTTCGTACCTATCACAGAGCTTTTTAAAATCAGTTAAAATACACGACTTGATTTTATTTTTCCCTATTTCCTTATGAACATCTTATCCGTAGAAAACGCTTCCTTTGCCGTCGGCCATGTCGCCCTGCTCGACAAAACTTCCTTCCAACTCGACAGCGGCGAAAAAATCGGTTTAATCGGCCGCAACGGCGCGGGTAAGTCTTCGTTTCTGAAAATCCTCGCCGGTGTACAGAAGCTCGACGACGGGCAGATTATTGTTCAAAACAACCTCAAAATCGTTTATGTGCCGCAGGAATCGTTTTTTGATAAGGAAGCCACCGTATTCGACACCGTCGCCGAAGGCTTGGGCGAAATCCGCGACCTACTGCGCCGTTACCACCGCGTCAGCCATGATTTGGAGCACAATTCAGACGACGTTTTATTAAAAGAACTCAACGAATTGCAGCTTGAAATCGAAGCGAAGGACGGCTGGAAGCTGGATGCGGCGGTGAAGCAGACTTTGGGTGAACTGGGTTTGCCGGAAAATGAAAAAATCGGCAACCTCTCCGGCGGACAGAAAAAGCGCGTCGCCTTGGCGCAGGCTTGGGTGCAGAAGCCCGACGTATTGCTGCTGGACGAACCGACCAACCATTTGGACATCGACGCGATTATCTGGCTAGAAAACCTGCTCAAAGCGTTTGAAGGCAGCCTGGTCGTGATTACCCACGACCGCCGTTTTCTGGACAACATTGCCACGCGCATTGTCGAACTCGACCGCGGCATTCTGCGCTCCTATCCCGGCTCGTTCTCCAAATACAGCGAGAAAAAAGCGCAGGAATTAGCGGTTGAGGCGGAACACAACCGCCTCTTCGACAAATTCCATGCGCAGGAAGAAGCGTGGATACGCAAAGGCATCGAAGCACGCCGCACCCGCAACGAAGGACGCGTGCGCCGTTTGGAAGAACTGCGCCGTCAGCGTGCCGAACGCCGCAACGTGCAGGGACAGGTCAACTTCAAACTCGACAGCGGCGAGAAAAGCGGCAAAATCATTGCCGAACTGGAACATGCCTCGTTTGCCTACGGCGACAAAGTCATCATGGACAAATTCTCCTCCATCTTGCAGCGCGGCGACAAAATCGGCTTAATCGGCCCCAACGGCATCGGCAAAACCACCTTTCTCAAGCTGATTCTGGGCGAATTGCAGCCGACCTACGGCAGAATCCGCATCGGCAGCAAGCAGGAAGTCGCCTATTTCGACCAATTCCGCAGCGCGCTGAACGAAAACGACACCGTGTTTTACACGCTCGGCCAAGGCAACGATTACGTCGAAGTCGGCGGCAAGAAAAAACACGTCATGAGCTATCTGGAAGATTTCCTGTTCCCCCCTGCCCGCGCGCAAAGCCCCGTCTCATCGCTCTCCGGCGGCGAACGCAACCGCCTCCTGCTGGCAAAACTCTTCACCCGCCCTGCCAATATCCTAGTCTTGGACGAACCGACCAACGATTTGGACATCGACACCCAAGAGCTGCTCGAAGACTTGCTGCGCGATTACCAAGGCACGGTATTTCTCGTCTCGCACGACCGTATGTTCCTTGATAACGTGATTACCCAAAGCATTGTTTTCGAAGGACAAGGTCGTCTGAAAGAATACATCGGCGGCTATCAGGACTACATCGACGCAAAATCACGCGAAGAGAAAATTCAGACGACCTCCGCGCCGAAAACAACCGCAGAACCGGAAAAAGCCAAACCCAAAGCCAACCGCACGGTCAAACTTTCCTACAAAGAACAGCGCGAACTCGACGCCCTGCCCGACGAAATCGCCACCTTGGAAACCGAACAGGCGGCAATCAACGCGCAGCTTTCCGATCCTGAAATCTTCAAAGATTATGAGAAAGCCGGTGCATTGCAAAACCGCGCCGAAGAAATCGAAACGCTGCTTTTGGAAAAATTGGAACGCTGGGAGCTTTTGGAGGCAAAGCAGAACGGTGAAGCAGTTTGATTTGTCGATAGTAGATTCCTGTTTGCTTTAAACATCAGCAATGAGATAACAAAAAGCCTTGAAATTATTATATTTCAAGGCTTTTATACGTTATAAAATAAAACTGAAAATTAGACTTGGTGGAGGCGGGGGGAATCGAACCCCCGTCCGGAAGTCCTCTACAGAGCGTTCTACATACTTAGTCGTGTCTATTTAAAATCTCGTTCCTATTATGCCGACCGACAGGCCTTCTAGGAACCAGTTACCTTAAATCTTATTTCCCGCCAAGTAACCCGGCGGAAAACCAGTCAATGTAAAATGACGTTGCGGTAGCTTGCGCTACACAGCCCATTGACCAACTGCTGCAACGGCAGGCCTTAAGCGGCCAGTGCGTAAGTTTCGTCGTTTGCGACTATTTAGATTCAGTGTTTTACGGGAAATCTGAGACCCCGGTATGCCCGCATCTGCTTTGCAACCCCCGTCGAAACCAAGATCGCCCCCAGATGGGAAAGGCCGATTATACGCATATCGTTATACTTTGCCAAGCAGGACTGTCTTGATGATGAGTTGGATTGGGATGGTTGCAGAGATTCGAGGTCGTCTGAAAAATACAGTGAATTCGTTTATAATACCGCTTTCCGATTTTGAGCCTGTTTGAGCATGAAAAAGGTTGAGAAGAATATCTTGGTTTTGCACAGCGCGAAGCAAATGTTTGAGTTGGTCGATAAGGTTGAAGACTACCCGAAATTTTTGCCCTGGTACAGTAAAACTGAAGTAATCGAACGAAAAAACAATGAGTTGAAAGCGCGTCTTTTTATGGACTATATGCGCGTGCGCCAATCATTTGCTACGCACAATCACAATATTCCCGGTAAGGAAATCCGTATGGATTTGTTGGAAGGACCTTTTAAAATCTTGCGGGGAACATGGAAATTCTTAGATTTGGGCGACGATATGTGCAAAGTTGAATTTAAATTGGAATATGAATTTTCCAACTCTGTCTTATCTGCCATGATTTCGCCTGTTTTCAGCCATTTGTCCGGAGCATTGGTTGATGCGTTCGTTAAAGAAGCGGATCGCCGTTATGCTTGAGATTGAAGTCGTTTACGGTTTGCCTGACAAGCAAGTGTTGAAAAAAATGAATGTGCAAAATGGCTGTACGGCGCGTGAAGCGGTGTGTCAAAGTGGTTTAGATGAAATATTTTCAGAACTGGACTTGCAAACTGCTCCGCTGGGAATTTTTGGCAAATCAGTTAAAAGTGAGACGCTTCTTCGCGATAAAGACCGGATTGAGATTTATCGCCCATTATTGATCGATCCCAAAGAGGCACGCCGCAAACGTGTACAAAATCAGGATTGATAGTTAACTTGGGTCGTCTGAAACCATTTTCAGACGACCTTTTATCGAAATTGACCGCATTTTCTGCGGTATTGAGAAATAATTATGTCGAATAAAATCAAAATGATCGTCGGACTGGGAAATCCCGGGGGCGAATACGAACAAACCCGCCATAATGCAGGATTTTGGTTCTTAGACGAACTTGCGTGGCAGTGGAAAGTATCATTTAAAGAAGAGAAAAAATTTTTTGGTGAGGTGGCGCGGGCGAATCTGCCTGATGGCGATGTGTGGCTGCTTAAACCCATGACTTTTATGAATCGTTCCGGCCAGTCTGTTGCCGCACTCGCGCAGTTTTACAAAATCAAGCCCGAAGAGATACTGGTTGTGCATGACGAATTGGACATTCCTTGCGGCCGTATCAAATTTAAACTTGGCGGCGGAAATGGTGGACATAACGGCTTGAAAGATATCCAAGCCCGTCTTGGTACACCTGACTATTACCGTTTGCGTTTGGGTATAGATCATCCGGGTGACCGTAACCTCGTTGTCGCTTATGTATTGAACAAGCCAAGCGCAGAACACCGCCAACAGATTGACGAGGCAATTGCCAAATCATTAAAAGCGATACCGAAAATAATGGCGGGCGAATGGGAAGAAGCTACACGTTTCCTACACAGCAAGTAAATGCTATTGTTGTGTACATCATTATCCGCCCTCCTCTTTTGAAAAATCCCCTATATGTCTCAGATTTTAGAATTAATCCAGAATGAACCCATCGGCGTAGTGGAAGAAACCCTTGATTTCCTGCTGTACGAATGCAGTATAGATGATGCACCGACAACAGAGGAAGTTGAACAATGGCGCGACATATTAAACGGACGCGGCAACAAATTCATCCGCCTTGCGGCTATCTGCCAAACTTGGTTGGATGAGGAACAAAAATGAAATTTCACCTCAATAAATTCAGCCTGTTGGCTATCGTTTGGTTTGTGGCCGGTATCTATTCTTTGATTTTCAAGGAATCTGGCAATACGCCGCCACCGTTTCCCAATTTCGACAAAGTAGCCCACTTCGCTTTGTTTTTTGCCCAGATTTGGTTATTGGCAAAATCTTATATTCACGAAAAAGCAAAAATTCCGTATCTCGGTTTGTTGATATTCGCACTTCTGTTTGCTGTTGGAAGTGAATGGGCACAAGCTACGTTTACCACAACACGCGAAGGCTCTATTGGTGACGGCATTGCGGATATGTTGGGCTCAGGTGCCGCGTTATGGGTTGCAGCAAAAATTAATGCATCTAAAAACCCTTCTTCTTACCAGTCTCATTAACTACCCTCCCCTATTTTTTTCTATAAAACTATTTGAAACTGGGATGCAATCATATTTGTTGAACACCCGGGCATTCATATGGATTGATTCATTTATTCATTAATAAATGAGTTAGCTTTTAAATATAATGATATTTATTCGCATATAACTATTTACATTTGTGGAATCAGTATTTCAGACGACCCATCAATCGTTTCCAATATTATTTTTTAAAATTATACTTGACCGCCTACATGCAATTACTTAAAGTAGCCGTCTATTTATACAAAGAAAAACGGGTACTCCCGTTAACGAAAAAATGAGCGCAATCACCCCACCCAAAATCACTACATTCGACAGCAAGCCGACCGATGTTTATTTCTTCGGCACCTGCGTCCTCGATCTTTTCATGCCCGAAGCAGGTATGGATGCCATTACTTTAATCGAGCAGCAAGGCATACGGGTTCATTACCCGATGGCGCAAAGCTGCTGCGGCCAACCCGCCTACTCTTCCGGTCATCCGACCGAGGCGTTTGATGTCGCCAAAGCGCAACTCGACCTTTTCCCTGAAAACTGGCCGATCGTTGTACCGTCCGGCTCGTGCGGCGGCATGATGAAACATCACTGGCCTACCCTGTTTAAAAATACAGAATACGAATCCAAAGCGGTTGATTGTGCCAACCGCATCATTGAGTTTACTCATTTCTTGCTTGCCATCGGCTACAAGCCTGAAGACAAAGGCGAACCGGTCAAAGTCGCCGTCCACACTTCCTGCGCCGCCCGCCGCGAAATGAATGTCCATATTTCAGGCTGGCAGTTGATTGACGGTATGGAAAACGTTGAACGTATTGTTCACGACCATGAAAGCGAATGCTGCGGTTTCGGCGGTACATTCTCCGTCAAACAAGCGGATATTTCCGGCGCGATGGTAACCGACAAAGTTGCCGCGCTGAAAGAAACCGGCGCGACCGAAATCATCAGCGCGGACTGCGGCTGCATGATGAACATCGGCGGCAAAATCGCTAAGGACGAGCCGAATATGCCGCGTCCGAAACACATCGCATCCTTCTTGTTGGAACGTACCGGAGGCAAAGCATGAGCGCGCGCGAAAATATTTTGGCAAAACTGAAAAAAGCCGACGCATTGCCGATGGAAGAGCCTGCGGTTTTTGATTATTACCGCGAAATGGGTGTTTCTTGGGACAGCGAAGTTGAGCGTCTGAAACATTGGGCTGCCGCTATGCGCGCCGTCAAAACCGAAATTTATTGGGTGACCAAAACCAGCTGGCCGCAAGTATTCCGTCAAGCAGCCGAAGGCAAAGGTTTGAAAAACATCCTGCTGCCGTTGGCGACTGAACACGGACAAATCGCCCGTGCCGCGCTGGTGGACAGCAATATCGAACCGATTGCTTTCGAGCGCGAAATCGATACTTGGAAAACCGAGTTTTTCGCGAACATCGATGCAGGCTTCAGCGGCTCGCAATGCGGCATCGCCCGCACCGGTACGCTGATGCTGTTTTCCAGCCCTGAAGAGCCGCGTACTTTAAGCCTTGTTCCGCCCGTGCATTTCTGCCTGTTTGATACGGCGAAGATGTATAACGAATTTCACAACGCTGTCGAAGGTGAAAAACTGGTGGAAAACGGTATGCCGACCAATGTTTTCCTGATTTCCGGTCCGTCCAAAACCGCAGACATCCAACTGACGCTTGCTTATGGCGCACACGGTCCGCGTGATTTAGTCATTCTCGCCATTCTGCCTGAACACATTTCCCCTGCCGATTTGGAGGAAAACGCATGACTACGCAAACCATCAAGTTCCACATGAAGCCGGAAACTTTCAAACAAAACGCCGCAATTTCCCTTCAAGATAAGCCTTTGCGTAAGAGTCTGCGTACCGCGATGGATATGCTGATGACCAAGCGCAAAGCCGTTTTGTCCGACGAAGAAGAGTTGCAAAACCTGCGTGATTTGTGCGAACACGTCCGTCAGCGTTCTCTGTCCAAATTGCCCACCCTGCTGGAGCAATTGGAAGAAAACCTGACTAAGCTGGGCGTGAAAGTACACTGGGCGGAAACGCCGGCCGAAGCCTGCGAAATCATCCACGACATCATTACTGCCAAAAACGGCAAGCTGATGGTCAAAGGCAAATCTATGGTCAGCGAGGAAATCGAGCTGAACCATTATCTTGAAGCAAAAGGCATTAAAGCGGTGGAAAGCGACTTGGGCGAGTTTATCGTTCAAATGGCAGGCGAAAAACCGACCCATATTGTGATGCCCGCCATTCACAAAACCAAAGAACAGGTTAGCGAACTTTTCCACCAAAATCTTGGAACTCCCTTAACGGACGACGTAGACCAACTGACCGGCTTCGCCCGTAAAGCTCTGCGCGATATTTACAGCACTGCCGATGTCGGTTTGAGCGGCGTAAACTTCGCTGTTGCAGAAACAGGTACGTTGTGTCTGGTGGAAAACGAAGGCAACGGTCGCTTGAGCACTACCGTACCGCCCGTGCATATCGCCATTACCGGTATTGAAAAAGTTGTGGCAAAATTGTCCGACATTCCTCCCTTATACAGCCTGCTGCCGCGTTCCGCCATCGGTCAGAACATTACCACCTATTTCAACATGATTACCGGTCCGCGCCGTAGTGAAGAATTAGACGGCCCGCAGGAAATGCACTTGGTTCTGCTCGACAACGGCCGCAGCCAAGCCTATGCCGAAGACCAAATGCGCCGTACCTTGCAATGTATCCGTTGTGGCGCGTGTATGAACCATTGTCCGGTTTATACCCGTATCGGTGGCGCGGCATACGGCACAACCTATCCCGGTCCTATTGGCGAGATTATTTCTCCGCACCTGTTGGGCTTGGATGCCACCCGCGACCTGCCGACTGCCTGTACGATGTGTGGTGCGTGTGTAGAAGTTTGTCCGGTGCGTATCCCGATTACCGAGCAAATGCAACGTCTGCGCGTTGAAGCGCAACGTTCACCGTCCGAAGTCGTACCGCATCCTATCCGCGGACAAGGCGCATCGCATACCTTCGGCGAACAAATGGCATGGCGCACATTCAACGGTATTTTCAGCGGCAGCAAGGCCTACCGTGCCTTCGGTTGGGCGGCCACCAAATTCCGTGCATTGACGCCAAGCAAGCAACTGGGCTGGACGGACAACCGCGTTCCGATGAAACCTGCCAAGAAAACGCTGCATGAAATGATGGCGGAAAAAATGCGTCAAAAAGAAAAAGCGTAAAGCTGAAAATCGATAAAGACGTATATTTGCCATCTAAACAGCAAAGGTCGTCTGAAAATCATAAACTGCACATTAGTAAGCCGGATACCAAATCCAGCTTGATCATGTGCAGTTTTTTATAACTTAATAGGCATATCTAGGATATATAGTGGATTAACTTTAAACCAGTACGGCGTTACCTCTCCTTAGCTCAAAGAGAACGATTCTCTAAGGTGCTGAAGCACCAAGTGAATCGGTTCCGTACTATCTGTACTGTCTACGGCTTCGTCGCCTTGTCCTGATTTATGTTAATTCCACTATAAAAAGAGTTTTCAAAGATAAAGGTCGTCTGAAACCGTGTTTGAAGCATTGGCTTTGTAAACACAGTTTTCAGACGACCTTGTTTATTGGGAATAGGCAAAAACGATTAATAATCCACCTTAATCTTAGGCGTTTCCTGCGCCGCTTCGTACTCTTCTTCCAACTCAAACCGCAGCGGGTACAAATCCAGTTTTTCCATCAGCAGGCGGTCGCCGTCTTCGTCGGGGTTTTCGGTGGTTAAGAGCTTGTCGCCGTAGAAAATCGAGTTCGCGCCCGCCATGAAACACATTGCCTGCATGGATTCGGGCATACCCGAGCGTCCGGCGGAAAGGCGGACGTAGCTGTGTGGCATGGTAATCCTCGCCACGGCGATGGTACGGACGAACTCCGTCCAATCCAAATCTTCGGCATCGGCCAGCGGCGTGCCTTCCACTTTGACCAACTGGTTAATCGGCACACTTTCGGGCTGCGGGTCGAGGTTGGCGAGGCTGGCAATCAGCCCGGCGCGCTCGGCGCGGGTTTCGTTCATGCCGACGATGCCGCCGCAACAGACTTTCAAACCGGCATTGCGGACTTTGCCCAAGGTGTCCATGCGGTCTTCGTGTTTGCGCGTGTGGATAATGTCGTTGTAGCGGTCGGGGTCGGTGTCAAGGTTGTGGTTGTAATAGTCCAAACCTGCTTTTTTGAAGTCTTCCGCCATACCGTCTTCGAGCATACCGAAGGTGCCGCAGGTTTCCATGCCCAGTCCTTTGACGGCTTTGATGATTGCGGAAACCGTCTCCACGTCTTTCGGTTTGGGGCCGCGCCAGGCCGCGCCCATGCAGAAACGGCTTGCGCCGCGCGATTTGGCGATTTTGGCTTTTTCAACGATTTCATCCACATCCATCATCTGCTCTTTGCCCAGATTGGTGTTGTGGTGCGCCGATTGCGGGCAGTAGGCGCAGTCTTCGGGGCAGCCGCCGGTTTTGATGGACAACAGGGTGGAAAGCTGGATTTCGCGCGGGTTGAAATTCTGGCGGTGGATTTCGGCAGCTTGGTAAACGAGGTCGAGAAATGGAAGTCCGAACAGGGCTTCGACATCGCATTTTTTCCAATAACGCGCGGTCGGATGCGGCTTGCGCTCGGTCTTTCGGCGCAAGGCGACGGGAGAGATGGTCATAGTGTGTTCTTTCGTGTTTACAGCGGCGCAATGACGCTGACTGCCTGACTGCCGGCACAATGACGGCAGCGGCGTGGTTAGATAAGTTGACATCGATGTTATTTGCCTCAAAGGGTTAAATCATTCAAACACTTGAACAATTTTGGCAGCCCATAAAATCATAAGACTGCCACCCTACTCTCGATGCCGCATGGAGTGTAACGCTTTTGAAAACTCAGGGCAAAATTTTTTAGCTTCTCATTCAAGAAATAAACTGAATTTCCTATTTTCATTGATGGAAACCAAATTTTCAGACGACCTCCAACAAGCGGAACAAATTTATCCATGTGCGATATTGGTGGATAAGCAGATTCAAACTATAGTGGATTAAATTTAAATCAGGACA
>NZ_KV838068.1:35781-36491 GCF_001838645.1 Neisseria sp. HMSC70E02
CGTACTGGTTTAAAGTTAATCCACTATAGAATCGATAAATTAATCACATTGCACTATGACTATATTAAAAAAGGAATATGATGAATCAGCCTAAAATTAAAGCATATTGGAAATCTGCCGCTATGCTGCTGGTTGCATTTGGCGTACAAACACTCTTGTTTTTATTATTGCTTTACATGTATGTTTTAGATAAAGGAAATCCGTCCGTTTTAGAGATATTGAGCAGTGTTTTGATTTTCACTGCCCATGCTCTGCCCGCGATGCTGCTATGCACCCTTGTCGCGAAACGTTTGTGCTTGCGGCGCAGTGTAGCAGGAACGCTGTTGTTTGCATTACTTTCAGCGGCAGGTGTGTTACTTACGATTGCGGCATCTGAAGGGATATTGATGCTGATATATCAGCGTTCAACGACATTGGATTGGCAAATATACACCGGAGTTGGAATAATGGGTGCAATTGCAGGCGCGATTGCTTCTTTGCTGTTGCCGAGGTCGTCTGAAAGCAAATCCCTCAATAAATAGTGACATAGTTTTGACGATTGTATTTTGGATAGATATTTGCGCTATAGACTAAAGGTCGTCTGAAACTTAGTTTCAGACGACCTTTTTCCTTAATAAAGATGGACAGTTTGCCTTCTATACACCCCGATGAACTAGCCTGAGACCTTTGTAAAATCCCCCAAAATCCCCTAAATTCCCACCAAGACATTT
>NZ_KV838069.1:0-3516 GCF_001838645.1 Neisseria sp. HMSC70E02
TTACGTGCGGTTTGCTACGTTCAAATTTTTCCTTAGCCATGAGCTAATTCCTTTACATTAAAGATCGATTAAAGAACAGAGGTCGTCTGAAAAATCATTTCAGCCTTTCAGACGACCTATTTGCCTGATTAGCCTTTACGGGCTTCAGTTACAGCAGCAGCTATGTGGGCAGGAGCTTCAGAATATTTCTTGAACTCCATAGAGTAAGTAGCGCGGCCTTGGGTTGCAGAACGCAGGTCGGTAGAATAACCGAACATTTCTGCCAGAGGTACTTCGGCACGGACTTTTTTACCGCCGATACCGTCATCATCCATACCCAATACGACGCCGCGACGACGGTTCAAGTCGCCCATTACGTCACCCATGTATTCTTCAGGAGTTTCCACTTCAACTGCCATGATTGGCTCAAGCAGAGCAGGATTGGCTTTACGCATACCTTCTTTGAAGGCTTGGGAAGCAGCCAATTCGAAGGCCAGTTGAGAGGAGTCGACGTCGTGTGAAGAACCGAAGATCAAACGTACGCGTACGTCAACTACTGGGTAGCCTGCAACAATACCGTTAGGCAGGGTATCGCGGATACCTTTATCGACAGACGGAATGAATTCGCGAGGAATCACACCACCTTTAATTTCGTCGATAAATTCGTAACCTGCGCCACCCGGCTCCATAGGTTCCATTTTGATCACAACGTGACCGTATTGACCTTTACCACCGGATTGTTTGGCGTGTTTGTATTCGGCTTCAACTTCTTTGCGGATGGTTTCGCGGTAAGCCACTTGAGGCGCACCGATATTCGCTTCCACGCCGAATTCGCGTTTCATACGGTCAACAATAATTTCCAAGTGCAGCTCACCCATACCGGAAATAATGGTTTGACCGGATTCCTCGTCTGTACGGACACGGAAAGAAGGGTCTTCCTTAGCCAGACGGTTCAAGGCGATACCCATTTTCTCTTGGTCGGCTTTGGTTTTCGGCTCAACGGCAATATGGATTACCGGCTCAGGGAATTCCATACGTTCCAAGATGATCGGCGCGCTTTCTGCACACAAGGTTTCACCGGTAGTAACGTCTTTCAGACCGATAGCGGCTGCGATGTCGCCAGCACGTACTTCCTCGATTTCAGTACGGTCTGCAGCAGTCATTTGTACCAAACGACCGATACGTTCACGAGTACCTTTTACAGAGTTCAATACGGTATCACCGGATTTCACGACGCCAGAGTAAACGCGGATGAAAGTCAGCTGACCAACGTATTTGTCGTTCAACATTTTGAACGCTAATGCAGAGAATTTCTCTTCATCGCTGGCTTGGCGGCTGTCGGCTTCTTCAGTGTTAGGGTTAACACCTTGAACCGGAGGAATATCGGTAGGAGCAGGCAGCAATTCTACAACTGCGTCCAACATACGTTGAACACCTTTGTTTTTAAATGCGGAACCGCACAACATCGGCTGAATTTCGCCTGCCAAAGTACGTTGACGCAATGCCCCTACGATTTCTTCCTCGGTCAGCTCGTCGCCGCCCAAGTATTTGTCCATCAATTCTTCGCTGGCTTCAGCTGCGGCTTCAATCATGTTTTGACGCCATTCTTCAGCAGTTTCAACCAATTCAGCGGGAATGTCGCCATAGGTAAAGGTTGTACCTTTATCGGCTTCATTCCAGATGATAGATTTCATTTTCAGCAGGTCAACAACACCGGTGAAACTGTCTTCTGCGCCTACCGGAATAACGATAGGTACTGGGTTTGCGCGCAAACGGGTTTTCATTTGCTCGACAACGCGGAAGAAGTTGGCACCTTGACGGTCCATTTTATTTACAAACGCCAAGCGTGGAACTTGGTATTTGTTGGCTTGACGCCATACGGTTTCAGATTGCGGTTGAACACCACCCACCGCACAGTAAACCATTACCGCACCATCCAATACACGCATAGAACGCTCTACCTCTACGGTAAAGTCAACGTGTCCTGGTGTGTCGATAATGTTGAAGCGGTGTTCTGGGAATTGTTTCGCCATACCGGACCAGTAGGAAGTAACGGCAGCGGAGGTAATGGTAATACCACGCTCTTGCTCTTGTTCCATGTAGTCGGTAGTAGCCGCGCCATCATGTACCTCGCCCAATTTGTGGGTCAAACCGGTATAGAACAAAATACGTTCTGTAGTAGTGGTTTTACCCGCGTCAATATGGGCGGAAATACCGATGTTGCGGTACAGGCTGATCGGGGTCTTACGAGCCATTTTATTAGCCTTTCAAAATTAGAAACGGAAGTGAGAGAATGCTTTGTTGGCTTCAGCCATGCGGTGTACTTCTTCACGTTTTTTCAACGCACCGCCACGACCTTCGGACGCATCAATCAACTCGCCTGCCAAACGCAGGTCCATGGATTTCTCACCACGTTTGCGGGCTGCATCGCGAACCCAGCGCATTGCAAGAGCCAGACGGCGTGAAGGACGAACCTCAACAGGAACTTGGTAGTTTGCACCACCCACACGGCGGCTTTTCACTTCCACGATAGGTTTGGCGTTTGCAATGGCTTCGTTGAATACTTCGATTGCTGCTTTGCCGGTTTTTTTCTCAATTTGCTCCAATGCACCGTAAACGATACGTTCGGCAACAGATTTTTTACCGTCAATCATCAATACGTTCATGAATTTAGTCAGCTCGACGCTGCCGAATTTAGGATCAGGCAACACATCGCGCTTGGGGACTTCTCTACGTCTTGGCATTTTAATTTCCTTTAATCTATTCAGTCGGGTCAATTCCCATGAATACCCAAAAGAGTATTCACTTACTCGGCCGTTGTTCAGCTTAGGCGGCCGACGTGCCTATTTAAGTCCCTGTAATTATTTAGGACGCTTAGCACCGTATTTAGAACGGGCTTGTTTACGGTCTTTAACACCTGCAGTATCCAAGGAACCGCGTACAGTGTGGTAACGTACACCCGGCAAGTCTTTTACACGACCGCCGCGAATCAGTACGACGCTGTGCTCTTGCAGGTTATGGCCTTCACCGCCGATGTATGAAATGACTTCAAAACCGTTGGTCAGACGAACTTTACATACTTTACGCAATGCAGAGTTAGGTTTTTTAGGGGTAGTCGTGTATACACGGGTGCATACGCCGCGTTTTTGCGGACAGGCTTCCAGTGCAGGCACTTTGTTTACGTACACGGGCTTTTGACGGCCTTTGCGTACCAATTGGTTGATAGTTGGCATATTTTCTCGTCCTGTTGAGTTAAATACTTGCCGACACCATGTCGGCAAGAGTGGAATTATATTTTTATTGCAAGAGTTTAGTCAAGCAAACGGTAGAGAAAAGTTGGTATTTTGTATTAACTAAGAACTATTTAGCAACTGAGGTCGTCTGAAATGGATAAAGAGTTCTCAAACTCTGCACTCCCTATTTCAGACGACCTTTATTAAAAATAAGTCAGTTCGCAACTCCATTAGAGCCACCTTTCCCACCGTACTTTTCACAACGGCATTGATATAGTGGATTAAATTTAAATCAGGACAAGGC
>NZ_KV838070.1:0-1179 GCF_001838645.1 Neisseria sp. HMSC70E02
AAGGAAAAATTTGAACGTAGCAAACCGCACGTAAACGTTGGCACCATCGGTCACGTTGACCATGGTAAAACCACTCTGACTGCTGCTTTGACTACTATTTTGGCTAAAAAATTCGGTGGTGCTGCAAAAGCTTACGACCAAATCGACAACGCTCCCGAAGAAAAAGCCCGCGGTATTACCATCAATACCTCACACGTAGAATACGAAACCGAAACCCGCCACTACGCACACGTAGACTGCCCGGGACACGCCGACTACGTTAAAAACATGATTACCGGTGCCGCACAAATGGACGGCGCAATCCTGGTATGTTCCGCTGCCGACGGTCCTATGCCGCAAACCCGCGAACACATCCTGTTGGCCCGTCAAGTAGGCGTACCTTACATCATCGTGTTCATGAACAAATGCGACATGGTTGACGATGCCGAGCTGTTGGAACTGGTTGAAATGGAAATCCGTGACTTGCTGTCAAGCTACGACTTCCCAGGCGACGACTGCCCGATCGTACAAGGTTCTGCACTGAAAGCCTTGGAAGGCGACGCCGCTTACGAAGAAAAAATCTTCGAACTGGCTGCCGCATTGGACAGCTACATCCCGACGCCCGAGCGTGCCGTGGACAAACCGTTCCTGTTGCCTATCGAAGACGTATTCTCCATCTCCGGTCGTGGTACCGTAGTAACCGGCCGTGTAGAGCGCGGTGTTATCCACGTTGGTGACGAGATCGAAATCGTAGGTCTGAAAGAAACCCAAAAAACCACTTGTACCGGTGTTGAAATGTTCCGCAAACTGCTGGACGAAGGTCAAGCAGGTGACAACGTAGGCGTATTGCTGCGCGGTACCAAGCGCGAAGAAGTGGAACGCGGCCAAGTATTGGCTAAACCGGGTACCATCACTCCGCACACCAAATTCAAAGCGGAAGTGTACGTATTGAGCAAAGAAGAGGGTGGTCGTCATACTCCGTTCTTCGCTAACTATCGTCCTCAATTCTACTTCCGTACTACCGACGTAACCGGCGCGGTTACTTTGGAAGAAGGTGTAGAAATGGTTATGCCTGGTGAGAACGTAGCCATCACTGTAGAATTGATTGCACCTATCGCTATGGAAGAAGGTCTGCGCTTTGCGATTCGCGAAGGTGGCCGTACCGTAGGTGCAGGTGTGGTTTCTTCTATCATCGCTTAA
>NZ_KV838071.1:0-8782 GCF_001838645.1 Neisseria sp. HMSC70E02
GTATTGTACTATTTTGTTTTTAATTTACTATATAAAAATTTAAATAAATCATATGGTTGATTGTATTCGGGATGTAATTGTTTGAACGGCGTGCGTTTCATTGTATATGAGGCTGGTTTTTGTCCGACGTGTCATTTGCGGGAAAAGGGATGCGGACATCGAATGATTTGGGATCATGAAACGGCATAAAGGTCGTCTGAAATCCTGTTCTCTAAAGCTTTGGGCTTTGTTGAACCTGAATTTTCAGACGACCTTCATCCATTTACTGCTTATTTATTGTTCGGATGGGATTCCGTCGGTGCAGACAAAGGCAGTTCGGGCATGGTGCGGGCGGAGTCGGAAACATTGCCGGACAGGGTTTTCAGGAAGGCAACGATGTTGTCGGTGTCTTCTTTCGATAAGTCTTTGCCCAGTTGCGCTTTACCCATGATGGTAACGGCTTTGTCCAATTCCCAAACGCTGCCGTTGTGGAAATATGGATAAGTTTTGGCGACGTTACGCAAGCCGGGGACGCGGAAGAAGAATTCGTCCTCGGCTTTTTTGGTTACGTCAGCACGGCCTTTGTCGTGTTTCGGATCTTCGATGAATTTCCAGTACGGGCCTTCAACCAAACCGAATTTTTGGAAGGTTGCGCCGCCGAGGTTGACGCCGCTGTGTCAGGCAATACAGCCGTTGTCCATAAAGGCGCGCACGCCCTTGCGCTCTTGCTCGCTCAGGGCGTTGACGTTGCCTTTGAGGTAGTCGTCCCATTTGGTCGGCGTCAACAGGGTGCGTTCGAATGCGCCCAGTGCGGTGGTGATGTTTTTGAAGGAAACTGCACCGTCTTCGGGGAAGGCGGTTTTAAACAGTTCTTGATATTCGGGGATTTTGGCGATTTTGGCAGCGGCTGCTTCTTGCGAGTCGTTTGCCATTTCCACAGGGTTGACCAATGGTCCGCCGGCTTGTTCTTCAACGTCAGCCGCACGGCCGTCCCAGAACTGCATGCCGAGCAAGGCGGCGTTTAAAGCGGTCGGGGAGTTGCGTCCGCCGAACTGTCCTTTATGGCCTTGGCTGGTCGGCAGGTTGTCCACGCCTGCGGTGGCAAGGTTGTGGCAGGAGTTGCAGCTTACGGTGTTGCCTTTGGAGAGGCGCGGCTCATACCATAATTGATGGCCGAGTTTGACCTGTTCTTCGGTAAACGGGCGCAGTTTCTGCATTTCTTCGGCACTCGGCAGCGGTTTGAAGATGCCTTGTGCGCGTTTGAGCAGCTCTTGGTCTTCAGGTGAAGCATTGCTGTCAACGGCGGCTTGGGACGCTGCTGAGGCGGTTGAAGCAGCGTCAGGGGTCGTCTGAACGGCAGAGGCCTCGGTCGGTGCGGAAGCAGGTTTTTGTTCCTTGCTTTCCTGTCCGCCACAGGCGGCTAATGCGGATAAAACAGCAAGCGACAGGAGCAGTCGGGTGTTGCGGTGGTTCATGGCGTGTTCCTTTTTGTAGTGGATATTATTATGAGTAAGCACCGTTTCCGTTGATTGCCGTGATGAATGGCGGGCGAAAATAGGGAATGGCATTCCGCTTTGTTTGCGTCCGTTTGATATGTCCGGCTTTTTTGTCCGCGAAGTATAAACAGCGGGCGTGGTTTGCCCTTTGCGGTAAATCAATATTGGATTTTCAATAGAGATAAGCAATATATGTGATAGCTTCTGCGTTTTCATGCGGTTTTCATGTTGAATAGGCCTCTATCGCTTGCACTGCCAAGCCGATTGGTTTAAATTAAACGACAATTTACCGTTGGAAGACACACAATGAAAATTACCGTCATCGGCGCAGGTTCTTGGGGTACAGCCCTTGCCCTGCACTTTGCCAGCCACGGCAACGAAGTCGCCCTTTGGACACGCAATCCCGAACAAGTCCGTACATTGCAGGCAGAACGTGAAAACAAACACGGCCTGCCCGGTTTCCCTTTCCCTGAATCCTTAACCGTTTACGCTGATTTGGGTGATGCACTCAAAGACAGCGGGCTCGTCCTTGTCGTAACTTCTGTCGCAGGTTTGAGAAGCAGCGCAGAACTCCTCAAACAACACAATGCCGACCATATTCCCGTCCTTGCTGCCTGCAAAGGCTTTGAACAAGACACAGGGCTGTTGACCTTCCAAGTATTGAAAGAAGTATTGCCTGAGAACAAAAAAATCGGCGTGCTGTCAGGTCCGAGCTTTGCCCAAGAACTCGCCAAACAACTGCCTTGCGCCGTGGTTGTCGCCTCAGAAAATCAGGAATGGATTGAGGAATTGGTGCCGCAACTCAACACCAACGTAATGCGTCTTTACGGCAGCACGGACGTGATCGGCGTGGCTGTCGGCGGTGCCGTCAAAAACGTTATGGCAATCGCCACCGGTCTTTCCGACGGTCTCGAATACGGACTCAATGCGCGTGCGGCGCTGGTGACGCGCGGTCTCGCCGAAATCACCCGTCTTGCCATGGCCATGGGTGCGCAGCCCAAAACCATGATGGGGCTTGCCGGCATCGGCGACCTTATCCTGACCTGTACCGGTGCACTTTCGCGCAACCGCCGTGTCGGTTTGGGTTTGGCAGAAGGTAAAGAACTGCATCAAGTGTTGGTGGAAATCGGCCATGTTTCCGAAGGTGTCAGCACCATCGAAGAAGTGTTTAACACCGCTGTGAAATACCAAATCGACATGCCCATCACCCAAACCCTGCTGCAACTCATCCGCAAGGAAATGACCCCGCAGCAAGTTGCAGAAAGGCTCATGGAGCGCAGCGCGCGCTTTGAGTAAGACCGAACGGCAAAGGTCGTCTGAAAACATCAAGCCAAAAAGTTTCAGACGACCTCAACATTCGGCAGCGATTGACATCCCTGCATCATCATCCTAATATCCTGACCGCCTGCCACCATGCGGCAATACGGAAGCCTATACATGAATCAATCACTCGACACATTGGAAGTCAGCGTTTACCAGCTGGCCCAAAAATTTGAAACCCTTGTTGGTGAAAACCGCCGCCTTAACGAAGAAATCGACCGCCTCAAGCTCGAGCATGAACAACAAAAGCGCGAACACGAAGCCGCCGTTGACGAATTGAGCGAAGCGCTGCTCGTGCAAGTCGGCAAACTCAAAGAAGACCTACAAGGCAAAATCGACAACCTTACCGCCGAAAAAGAACAATACCGCAGCGCATTAGAGCAGACCGCAGAAAAAATCCGCCGGCTCATTGCCCGCCTGCCGCAAGAAACGCAATCATAAGGACACGCCATGAGTATCGAACAAGTCAGCCTCGACATCATGAATGTCAATTTCACCATCAACACCCCGAGCGAAGAAAAAGATACCCTGCTCCAAGCCGTTGATATGCTCAACAAAAAAAGTGCCGCCATCAAAGAGAGCGGACGCATTGTCGGCAGCGATAAAATCGCCATTATGACCGCGCTCAACGTCGTCCACGACCTCCTTAAAATCACACTCAAAGACGATTTGGCAATAGGTGAATTTGAGCGTAAAATAACCGACATGAACAACGCCTGCCAAAAAGCTTTGGCGCGGTTGGAACAAAACTAATTTTTCTTTTTCCCTGCGGTGTCCGCGAAGGCATATATTCCTTTGAACCAATAAGTTCGCTTAAGGTTGCCGGGAGTTGCAGTGGGCGCGAGCGTCTATCCTTAGATGCACCCGAAACTGCCCGAGGTGACCGCCTTGTCAACAAGGTTCAAGCGGATTCAGCCAAAACGGCTCTCGCGGGGATTCCCATATCAAGCCATGCCCGATTGCGGCATGGCTTTCATTTATCATCGGCTTCGACGTCGTCTGAAAAACCAAACGTAAAATCAAAAAAACACATCCCGATATTTTGGAACATCAGCAATGTTTTCCAACCTAAAAACAACATTTCCTAATGCATAAAACCGCCATCATAGAAAAAACACTTTCAGACGACCCCAATCCGATTGACAAAAGCCAATCCCATCTTTAAAATTCACAACTTTCTATATCTATCTGGATTTCCACTATGAAAACCTTTTCAGCGAAACCCCACGAGGTGAAGCGCGAATGGTTCGTTATCGACGCCCAAGACAAAGTTCTGGGTCGCGTTGCAGCCGAAGTCGCACACCGTCTGCGTGGCAAGCACAAACCTGAATACACCCCCCACGTTGACACCGGCGACTACATCATCGTCATCAACGCGGACAAACTGCGTGTAACCGGTGCCAAATTCGAAGACAAAAAATACTTCCGTCACTCCGGTTTCCCCGGCGGTATCTACGAGCGTACTTTCCGTGAAATGCAAGAGCAATTCCCAGGCCGCGCTTTGGAACAAGCCGTAAAAGGCATGTTGCCTAAAGGCCCATTGGGTTACGCCATGATCAAAAAACTGAAAGTGTACGCTGGTGCAGAACACGCCCATGCCGCACAACAACCCAAAGTTTTGGAATTGAAATAAGGACACGACATGAACGGTAAATACTACTACGGCACAGGCCGCCGCAAAAGTTCAGTGGCTCGTGTATTCCTGACTAAAGGTACCGGCCAAATCATCGTAAACGGTCGTCCCGTTGACGAATTCTTCGCCCGCGAAACCAGCCGCATGGTTGTTCGCCAACCTTTGGTCCTGACTGAAAACGCTGAAGCGTTTGACATCAAAGTCAACGTTATCGGCGGCGGTGAAACCGGTCAATCCGGCGCTATCCGTCACGGCATTACCCGCGCCCTGATCGACTTCGACGCTGCGCTGAAACCTGCCTTGTCTCAAGCCGGTTTCGTGACTCGCGATGCCCGTGAAGTTGAACGTAAAAAACCGGGTCTGCGCAAAGCACGTCGCGCAAAACAATTCTCCAAACGTTAATTCGTTTTTGGAATCTCAAAAAGCCCTGCAAAGCAGGGCTTTTTTTATTTGTTGCATCTCTTGGATTGCCTATGCATTTTTGAGACTGGTTGAGAGAGGGCGGACGGCTGAGAGATATAGTGGATTAAATTTAAATCAGGACAAGGCGCCGAAGCCTGCAGACAGTACAGATAGTACGGAACCGATTCACTTGGTGCTTCAGCACCTTAGAGAATCGTTTTCTTTGAGCTAAGGCGAGGTAACGCCGTGCTGGTTTAAAGTTAATCCACTATAGTAAGTTGAGACGGTAGGATTCGCGTTAGGTTTTTCTATTTCTTCAAATGTCGAAAATATGAAATTTCTTTTCGCATTCCCCATTGATACAATAAAGTTTTTTGCGGGGTCGTCTGAACATGACGGATTTCTCAAAGGGGCTTGTGGCGGCGTTGGCTTCCAATTTATTGTTTTCCATTCTGTTTCTGTACGGAACTTGGATGCGTCCGATGACCGGGACGGAAGTTTTCGCTTGGCGCATGGTTGCAATGTTGGTGGCCATATGCGTATTGATGGGCATGAGCGATGGCTGGAAGGTGGCAGGGCAGTTTGTTCGTGAAACGGGCAGGGATTGGAAACGTTGGTTTTTGATTATGTTGCCCACGCCTGTTTTCGCAAGTCAGCTTTGGCTGTTTGTATGGTCGCCAGTCAATGGCGAAGGTGTGAATGTGGCAATGGGCTATTTTCTGTTCCCATTGGCGATGCTGGCGTGCGGCAGGATTTGGTTTAAGGAAACGCTTAGCCGTCTGCAAATAGTAGCGGTCGTATCGGCATGTTCGGGCGTGACATGGGAGTTGGTACGATCCGGCGCATTTTCATGGGCGACGGTATGGGTATTCGGGACGTACCCCATCTATTATTTGGTGCGCCGCAAACTGGGCGTGCCAGCATTGATAGGGCTGACGTTTGATTTGCTCGTGATTGCGCCTTGTGCCTTATTTTATATTCTGACGCAAACCGATACCATTAATTTGATTGCGTCCACCCCCAAGCTTATCGGCTTTATCGTTCTGTTGGGTATCAATAGCGCGGTCGCCATGCATTTGAATTTAAAAGCAAGCCAATTATTACCCATTGCCGTATTCGGTATGTTGAGCTATTTGGAACCGGTCTTGCTGTTTATCATTTCGATTGCGTGGCTGGGCGAACCTTTGGAGAACGGAGCATTAATCAGCTACGGGTTTATTTGGTTGGGTTTGAGTCTGATGATGGTAAACGGATGGCTGGCAATGAAGAGAAGGGTCGTCCGAAACCGCTGTTTTATATAGTGGATTAACTTTAAACCAGTACGGTGTTGCCTCGCCTTAGCTCAAAGAGAACGATTCTCTAAGGTGCTGAAGCACCAAGTGAATCGGTTCCGTACTATCTGTACTGTCTACGGCTTCGTCGCCTTGTCCTGATTTATGTTAATTCCACTATAAATTTCAGACGACCTTGCTCCGTCAAAATCGCATTTCCCTCTTTCCGTCCTAAAGTTTCAATTTCTAAATCAATGTCGTCAGCAGGCTGCCTCGACTTGTCAAACTTTTGCCCGATATACAGCATTCGATATCGAAAGGTCGTCTGAAACATCTTTTCAGACGACCTTTGCCGTTTCCATTAAAATACCGTATTCCCATTTTTCAGACGGCCTCTTCCCATGTTTCCCGACCAATCCGCCCCCAATCTGCTGCAAGGCTTAAACCCCGAACAACTCTCCGCCGTAACCTGGCCGCCGCAATCCGCCCTTGTGTTGGCGGGCGCGGGCAGCGGCAAGACGCGCGTGCTGACCACACGCATCGCATGGCTTTTGCAAACCGGTCAGGCGAGCGTACACAGCATTATGGCGGTAACGTTTACCAACAAAGCCGCCAAAGAAATGCAAACCCGACTCGGCGCAATGATTCCCATCAACGTCCGTGCCATGTGGCTCGGCACGTTCCACGGTCTCTGCCACCGCTTTCTACGGCTGCACCACCGCGATGCCGGCCTGCCGTCTTCCTTTCAAATCCTCGACAGCGGCGACCAGCTTTCCCTCATCAAACGCCTGCTCAAAAGCCTCAACATCGCCGAAGAAATCATCGCGCCGCGTTCGCTGCAAGGCTTTATCAACGCGCAAAAAGAATCCGGTTTGCGCGCTTCCGTGTTGAGTGCGCCCGACCCGCACACAAGCCGCATGATTGAATGCTACGCCGAATACGACAAAATCTGTCAACGCGAAGGCGTGGTCGATTTCGCCGAGCTTATGCTCCGCAGTTACGAAATGCTGCAAAGCAACGAAATCCTGCGCCAGCACTACCAAAACCGCTTCAATCACATTCTCGTTGACGAGTTCCAAGACACCAACAAACTGCAATACGCCTGGCTCAAACTCATGGCGGGCGGCAACGCGGCGGTATTTGCCGTCGGCGACGACGACCAAAGCATCTACCGGTTCCGCGGCGCACACGTCGGCAACATGACCGCGCTGATGGAAGAGTTCCACATCGACGCGCCCGTCAAACTCGAACAAAACTACCGCTCCGTCGGCAACATCCTCGCCGCCGCCAACGCCGTTATCGAAAACAACGACGAACGCCTCGGCAAAAACCTGCGCACCGACGCCGAAGCAGGCGACAAAATCCGCTACTACTCCGCCTTTACCGACCTCGAAGAAGCCCAATTCATCGTGGACGAAACCAAAGCCCTCGAACGCGAAGGCTGGGATTTGGACGAAATCGCCGTCCTCTACCGCAGCAATGCCCAATCCCGCGTCATCGAACAAAGCCTGTTCCGCAGCGGCATCCCATACAAAATCTACGGCGGACTGCGCTTTTACGAACGCCAAGAAATCAAACACGCGCTCGCCTACCTGCGCCTCGCCGTCAATCCCGACGACGACAACGCCCTCTTGCGCGTCATCAACTTCCCGCCGCGCGGCATCGGCGCGCGCACCATCGAAAACCTTCAGACGGCCTCAACCGAACAAGGCATCACCCTTTGGCAGGCAGCCTGCAACGCCGGCGCAAAAGCCGCCAAAGTCGCCGCCTTCGTCCGCCTGATTGAAGCCCTGCGCAACCAAGTCGGACAAATGCCCCTGCCCGAAATCATCGTCGGCATCCTCAAAGACAGCGGCCTGACCGAACACTACAAAACCCAAAAAGGCGACAACCAAGACCGTCTCGACAACCTTGACGAACTCGTCAACGCCGCCATCGAGTTCAAACCCGAAGACAGCAACTTCGAAATCCTGCCCGACAACATTTCAGACGACCCCGCCTTCCCCATCCTCGCCTTCCTAAGCAACGCTGCCCTCGAATCCGGCGAAAACCAAGCAGGCGCGGGCGAAAAAGCCGTCCAACTCATGACCGTCCACGCCGCCAAAGGCTTAGAATTCAACGCCGTCTTCCTCACCGGCATGGAAGAAGGCCGCTTCCCCAGCGAAATGAGCCTTGCCGAACGCGGCGGCCTCGAAGAAGAACGCCGCCTCATGTACGTCGCCATCACCCGCGCCCGCAAACGCCTCTACATCACCATGGCGCAGCAAAGAATGCTGCACGGGCAAACCCAATTCGGCATCGTCTCCCGCTTCGTCGAAGAAATCCCCCCCGAAGTATTGCATTACCTGTCCGTCAAAAAGGCCGCCTACGACAGCTACGGCAGTCCGCGCCAAACCACCGCCCCAAAAGACAAAATCATCGACGACTACAAACAGCCGCAAACCTACGCAGGCTTCCGCATCGGACAAAACGTCCGCCACGCCAAATTCGGCACCGGCGTCATCATCGATGCCGTGGACAAAGGCGAATCCGCCCGACTGACCATCAATTTTGGCAAACAGGGCGTGAAAGAGCTGGATACCAAGTTTGCGAAATTGGAAGAGATGTGAAAAGGAAGATGGCAGAGGCCGTCTGAAACCCGTAGCGTGAGACCTTTGCAAAAAAGCCCTCCTCCCGACAAC
>NZ_KV838072.1:0-16140 GCF_001838645.1 Neisseria sp. HMSC70E02
GGTAACGCCGTCCTGGTTTAAAGTTAATCCACTAAAAACAGCACGGTCTAGCCCCGCCCTAATACCCCATTTGTCTGATAGGCTTCACTTTCTTATCGCAATACTTCAAACCGATACCGGTTTATCCTCTTCTATTTTTTCCAACGCCATCAGCAATAACCATTAAATCTTATTATTTTTCAATTAATTATATTAAATTTACGATTTCTTATCAATTTTGTATTGATAATTATTTTTATTAGCGTATAATCAAAACCACTCGGAAGCCGTCCGCTCCGAGCCATTAAACGACAGATTATCCCCTCTTCTTTTTGTCTCATTACCTTCGGAGTGCGCATATACGAGAAATACCGTTCCCATTTATATCAGATACTCAAAACCGAAAAACACAAAACCCGCTATCTCAACAGCGGGTTTTGTGTTTGTTTTGTATGGAGAACGACACAGCTCCCATCAAACTGGAAATCGCAAGAAGCTGCTGACGGAATACCGCTCCCTCTCTGATGACACCCTTCCATCCGTGACTGAAAAGGTCGTCTGAAATGGAAATCTCCAATTTCAGACGACCCCAGTTAAACATCTAAAAATCAAACCCTAATATAAAACGTCGTCTGAAACCTGATATCCGGTTTTCAGACGACGTTTTTGATGCCGTTTGTTTCAAACAGTCTTACTGCTGCGTGGCAGGTTGGCTAACGGTTTCGCGTTTCAAACCGCCGCCGAGTGCTTTATAGAGGTCGGCGAGGTTTTCGAGGCGGGTGAGCTGGTTGGCAAGCAAAGCGGTTTCTGCGCCATAGCTGCTGCGTTCTGCGTCAAGCAGGTCAAGGGCGTTGGATACGCCGTGTTTGTAGCGCAGATTGATGAGACGCAGGGTGTCGTTGTAGGCGCGGCTTTGTTTGTTTAGCGCGGCGTAGCTCTTGTCGAGTTGCTCGCGTGCGACCAAGGCGTTGGATACGTCTTGGAAAGCGGCTTGGACGGCGGCTTCGTACGCGACGATTTGCGCCTCTTTACGCAGCGTGGCTACGTCAAGATTCGCTTTGTTGCTACCCCAGTTGAAAATCGGCAGGGTAATGGAGGGGGCGAACGACCAAATGCCTGTACCGCTTTTGAAAAGACCGCTCAACTCGCCGGACGCTGTGCCGACCGAACCGGTCAGGCTGATGGTAGGGAAGAAGGCGGCACGCGCTGCGCCGATGTTGGCATTGGCTTGTTTGAGCAAGTGTTCTGCGGCGCGGATGTCGGGACGGTTCAGCAGCACTTCGGAACTCAAGCCGGCAGGCAGTCGGGTGATTTTGAACTGTTTGCTCAAAGGCAGCGCGGCAGGCAGGTCTTCCGGCAGGGGTTGGTTAATCAGGGTCGCCAAGGCATTGCGGGCCTGTTCGCGATTTTTGACGGCGTTCGCGTAATCGGCTTTGGCGGATTCAATCAGGGCTTCCTGTTGACGCAAATCGACGGCGGAAATCACGCCTGCTTTGTGGCGCATTTGGGAAAGTTTGTAAGTGGTTTCGCGGGTTTTAAGCACGCGCTGCGCCAATGCCATCGATTCTTGGGCGTACAGTTCGTTGAAATGGGCTTTAGCAACGGCGGCAATCAAGGCAAGGTGAGCGGCATCACGGTTCGCAGCTACGCTGAAATAACCTTGCAATGCGGCTTGGCTGTTGCTGCGGACACGTCCGAAAAGGTCCAGCTCGTAGGCTGCCGCGCCCAAACCGACGGTGTATTCGCTGCGGGTAACGCCGCCGCTCAAACTGCCTACCCGAGTTCCGGTACCGCTGGCGTTGATGCTCGGCAGCAGGTCGTTGCGGGCAATCATGTATTGTTTGCGGTAGATTTCGGCGTTCAATGCGGCGGTGCGCAAGTCGGTATTGCGTTCCAACGCGATGTCGATAAGGCGGTGCAGGCGCGGGTCGGCAAAGAAGTCCTGCCAGCCCAAGTCGGCGGCGCGGATACCGTCGTCGAAGGTGTCGTATTTGAAGGTTTCGGCAACTTCAACCTGCGGTTGTTCGTATTTCGGGATCATGGTACAGGCGGACAGCGCGACGGCTGCGGCGACGGTACTCAATACCGTTTTGAATGTCTTTTTGTTCATAAGGATTCCTTGAGGTCGTCTGAAATCCGTGTTTCAGGTTTTCAGACGACCTTTTTGCTTAGTGCTTGTTGTCCGTATTTTGATCTTCGAGGGAAATCATGCCCGCTTCGGCAGCGTGTTTTACTGCCATTTCATGTTCGCGCTGAGTTTCCTTGAAGAATTTACGCACGATGACATAAAAGAGCGGCACAAGGAACACGGACAAAATCGTACCGATCAACATGCCCCAGAACACAGTCGTACCGATAGCACGCTGGCTGGCAGAGCTGGCACCGCTGGCAACATACAGCGGAACCACGCCTAAAATGAAGGCAAACGAGGTCATGATAATCGGACGGAAACGCAAGTGTGCAGCGGCAAGCGCGGCTTCAATCGCGCTCTTACCCTGCGCTTGCAGGTCTTTGGCGAACTCGATAATCAAAATCGCGTTTTTCGCACTCAAACCCATCACCGTAACGAAACCGACTTGGAAGTAGATATCGTTGGCGTATGCCGGAATACTGCCCAGCAGCGCTTCAAACATATTGCGCCCCGTAACGCCCAATGCCGCGCCAATCAAGCCCAACGGAATCACAAGGATAACTGCCAACGGGATAGACCAGCTTTCGTACAAAGCAGCCAATACCAAGAATACAGCGGCAGCGGCCAATGCGTACAACACGACGGTTTGCGAGCCGCCTTTGGCCTCTTCACGAGACTGGCCGCCCCATTCCAGACTGTAACCGCCGCCCATGTCATCAACCATTTGCTGTACCGCAGCCATGGCCTGACCGGAAGATACGCCATTAACAGGCGAACCGGAAAGCTCCATTGCAGGATAACCATTGAAGCGGACGCTTTGTTCCATACCGTTTACCCAAGAAACAGTAGCAATGGTAGAAAGCGGTACGGCAACACCGGATTTATTCGGCACGGTCAAGTTCAGAATATCGGCAGGCTGCATACGGGCACTCGCATCAGCTTGTACCATCACGCGTTGCAGACGGCCTTGATTCGGGAAGTCGTTTACATAAGACGAACCCAAAGAAGAAGCCAAAGCAGTACGGATGTCAGAGAACGAAATACCTTGTGCAGCTGCGGCAGAGCGATTGATGTCGATTTTCAACTGCGGCGCATCTTCCAAACCGCTCGCACGAACGGTACTTGGGTTAAACAAACCGCTTTTGCGCATTTTGTCAATCAGCTCATTGCGCTTGGCCAACAATGCAGCATGGCCGCTGTTGTTACGGTCTTGCAGGTAAATCGTCAAGCCGGAACCTGTACCCAATTCCATAATGGCTGGAGGCACAATCGCCAAACCGAAACCGTCTTTCAGCGTAGCCATCATCATACCGGTCAACTTACCGGAAATAGAAGTCGCATCGCTGCCCGGAGCAGTACGTTCGCTCCAATCTTTCAGAATGACAAAGCCCAAAGCCATGTTTTGACCGGAGCCTGAAAAACTGAAGCCGGAAACGGTAATAATGTTCTCAATCTCAGGTATAGATTTTGCCAGTTGAGTGATTTGAGCCAAAGTTGCATCGGTACGCTCTTTGGTTGCACCGGCAGGCAATTGTACGCTCAACATCAAGTTACCTTGGTCTTCAGACGGCAAGAAGGAAGTCGGCAGACGCATAAACAGGAATACGCCCACAACAGTCAAACCAATATAGACAACCATCATGCGCAAAGTCTTGCGCAAGACTTTGGCAACCCAGCCTTCATAGCCGTGTGTCCAGTTGTCAAATTTTTTGTTAAACCAACCGAAGAAACCTTTTTTCTCTTCGTGATGACCCTTCTGAATCGGTTTGAGCATGGTGGCACACAATGCCGGAGTCAGCGTCAAAGCAAGGAATGCGGAGAAGCCGATCGATGCCGCAATGGTCAGGGCAAACTGTTTGTAAATGTTACCGGTTGCACCGCTAAACATCGCCAGCGGCACAAATACAGACATCAACACGGCAGTAATACCGATTACCGCACCGGAAATCTGACCCATCGCTTTTTTGGTTGCAGCCTTAGGCGACAGACCTTCGCTCGCCATAATACGCTCAACGTTTTCAACGACCACAATCGCATCGTCGACCACAATACCGATCACCAATACCATCGCAAACATGGTCAATACGTTAATCGACATACCCATGTATGAGATAAAGGCAAAACCGCCCAACAGGGAAATCGGTACAACAATGGTCGGAATCAGCGTATAGCGGATGTTTTGCAGGAAGAGATACATCACTAAGAATACCAAAACAATGGCTTCCAAAAGCGAATGGATCACTTTCTCAATCGAAATTTCCACAAATTTGGAAGTATCGTAAGGAACTTTCCAGCTCATGCCGTCTGGAAAATACTTCTGCAAAACCGCCATTTTTTCTTTTACTGCAGTCGCCGTTGCCAAAGCGTTACCGCTGTTAGACAGCATCACTGCCATACCGGTGGTGTTCACGCCGTTCAAGCGTGTAGAAGTAGAATAGTCCTGCATACCCAAGCTGACTTTGGCAACGTCTTTCAGATAGACGTTCGAGCCGTCAGTATTGGATACCAAAATGATGTTGCCGAACTCTTCAGCAGTGCTCAGCTGACCTTGCGCTGTAACGGTCGCCGAAATGGTCTGACCTGCAGCCGCCGGCAAAGAACCGATGGAGCCTGCTGAGATTTGAATGTTTTGTGTCGCAAGCGCATTGGTTACCGTTGCAAAAGACAGGTTGTAGTTTTGCAGTTTTTTCGGGTCAACCCAAATACGCATGGCGCGTTGCGCACCAAACAATTGTACCTGCCCTACCCCGTCGATACGCTGCAGTTCAGGAATGATATTGCGCTGGGCGTAATCGTTCATTTCCTCAATGGATTGCTTTTCAGAAGAAAGCATGACCACTTGCAAGAAGTTGGAACGCGCTTTAGATACGGTTACACCATATTGCTGTACGGTAGACGGCAATGTGGACAACACTTCCGACAATTTGTTCTGCACGTCCACCTGCGCCAAATCTTCATCGGTCTCAGGTGTAAACGTCAGACTGACGCTGCCGCTGCCGCTGGAATTGGCAGAAGTCGTCATATAGTCCAAACCTTCCACACCGTACATATTACGTTCGATAACGGCCAGTACGCTGTCTTCCATTACCTGAGCAGAAGCGCCCGGATAAGTAGCGCGCAAAGTAATGGTCGGTGCAGCAACGGACGGATATTGGGAAATCGGCAGTTTTTGAATGCCGAAAATACCCGCTGCGATGATAAAAATCGCAATCACCCATGCAAAAATGGGGCGGTCAATAAAAAACTTAGCCATGGATGCCTTCCTTATTTAGCCGCAGATGCCGGTTTGGCTTCAAAGGTCATCTGAACGTCTTTTTTCGCTTCGGAAGCAGCTTTCGGAGCAGCTCCGGCAGCAGATGCCGCCGCATTTTCAGGAGATGTCCATTCTTTAGGCGTTACCTTTTTCGCGCCACTCATGGCGGCGATACTGGTGCCGTCCACAACGACTTTGTCGCCGTCGTTCAGACCCGCAGTGATAATCCAGTTGGTTCCCTGCTGCTGGGTGACTGTTACCTCGCGCGGCTCCATTTCGCCTTTGGCGTTCACAATCGTTACAGTATCTTTCGTACCGCGCGTTACTGCCTGCTGCGGCACGACGAAGGCATTGTCGGCAGCCACTTGTTCCATCAAGACGCGCACATAAAGACCGGGCATCAGGATATTTTTGTCGTTCGGCACTGAAGCGCGCAGCGTGATTTGTCCGGTCGTTTCGTTAACAGACGGATCGGAGAACAGCAAACGGCCTTTATGAGGATAAACTTCGCCGTTGTCGAACTTGATGCCCACTTCAATCGCACCGTCCACGCCCGACAGCTTGCCCTCGGCAACCTGTTGGCGCAGCTTCATTACTTCGGTCGCAGATTGAGTGATGTTCACATACATAGGATTGGTTTGGCGGATGGTTGCCAGAACGGTCGTATCACCCGCGTTCAACAGCGTACCTTCGGATACTTTGGACTGCCCGATGAAACCTGAAATCGGCGCGGTAATGCGCGCCCTGTTCAGATTGATACCGGCAGATTTAATCGCCGCCTGAGCCGCTTTGACGCTTGCTTCGGCAGAACGTTTCGCCGTTACCGCCGCATCGTAGTCCTGTTTACTGATGGCATCGGCGGCAACCAGCGGCTTGTAACGCGCCAAGTCGGCATTGGCTTTGGCAAGGGTTGCCTGCGCGCTTGCCAACTGGGCGCGCGAGCTTTCCAGATTTGCTTCATAGGTGGAACTATCGATTTGGTAAAGCGGCTGTCCGGCGCGGACATAGCTGCCCTCTTGAAACAGGCGTTTTTGGATGATACCGCCGACTTGGGCGCGGACATCAGCGGTACGCAGCGACTCCAACCGACCCGGCAGCTCGGTCGTCAGCGCGACGGTTTCAGGATGGACGGTAACGACACCGACCACCGGTGGCGGAGCTTCTTTTTGTGCAGCTGCCTGCTGCCCTTTTCCATCTTTTGCACCTTGCGTCGCATCGGTGCCTTTGTTACACGCTGAAAGAGCCAACGCAGTAGCGGCAGCGATTGCCGCCATGCGCATCACCTTAGAAGCATAAGAAGCCATTACTTTTCCTATCTATATAATTGTTATGAGGGTTTACCCTATACTTTGTCATCATAGCCGATTTTTGGTTCCGAAACAACAATAACCTGCCTCAATATCCGGAGCAGGTCGTCTGAAAAATTATTTTATACTTGAGAGCCAATCTCAATTACAGGAGTCATTATACATACATGCTTGCATGGATACAAAGTATTTTTTATAATTCCCAATATTCCACCCAATTGAAATAGGCATCATGCGGAAAACCAAAACCGAAGCCCTTAAAACCAAAGAACATCTCATGCTCGCCGCGCTGGAAACCTTCTACCAAAAAGGCATCGCGCGCACTTCGCTCAACGAAATCGCCCAAGCCGCCGGCGTCACGCGCGGCGCTTTGTATTGGCATTTCAAAAACAAAGAAGACTTGTTCGACGCCCTCTTCCAGCGCATTTGCGACGACATCGAAAACTGTATGCATCAGGACGCGGCCGATAGCGATGAACAAGAGTGGTCGCTTTTCCGCCGCACCTTGATGCACTTTTTCACGCGCCTGCAAACCAACGACATCCACTATAAATTCCACAGCATCCTGTTTTTAAAATGCGAACACACCGAGCAGAACGCCGCCGTCATCGACATTGCGGATAAACATCAATCGATTTGGCGCGAGAAAATTACCGAAGTTCTGACCAAATCCATTGCCCAACATGCCTTATCCGAAGATTTGGATACCGACATGGCGGTCATCTTCATCAAATCGATGCTGGACGGTCTGATTTGGCGTTGGCTCTCGTCCGACAAAAGTTTCGACCTTGCCCAAACCGCACCGCGTATGATTGACATCCTCTTGGACAATCTGAAAAACCACCCGCAACTGCGTAAGCAAAAATAACGGACTGCATACAAAAAGGTCGTCTGAAAACAAGCATCACACGTTTTCAGACGACCCGTTCCTTGTTTCAACAGGCGTTATATATTATGAATCAACCCGTTAGACAAACAACGCCCGAACAATCCCTGCTTAACAAAAACGTCGTCTGAAAACCCTTTTTCAAGTTTTCAGACGACGTTTTCTTATTTTCCTATCAACGCGTTACCGGTTTATATTTAATCCGTTTCGGTTTCGCGCCCTCTTCGCCGAGTCGGCGTTTTTTATCGGCTTCGTATTCCTGATAGTTGCCGTCAAAGAACACCCATTTCGAATCGCCTTCGCAAGCCAAGATATGCGTGGCGATGCGGTCGAGGAACCAGCGGTCGTGCGAAATCACCATCACGCTGCCGGCAAATTCCAGCAATGCGTCTTCCAGCGCGCGCAGGGTTTCCACGTCGAGGTCGTTGGACGGTTCGTCCAGCAGCAACACATTGCCGCCGCTCAACAAGGTTTTCGCCAAGTGCAAACGTCCGCGTTCGCCGCCGGAAAGCTGCCCCGCGATTTTACTTTGGTCGCTGCCTTTGAAGTTGAAGCGTCCCAAATACTGGCGGGCGGGAATTTCAAACTGTCCGACCTGCAAAATGTCGCGGCCTTCGGCAATGTTGTCGAACACGGTTTTGTCGTTTTGCAAACCTTCGCGGCTTTGGTCAATCAGGCTCATTTTCACGGTTTGCCCAATTTTCACTTCGCCGGAATCAGGCTGCTCTTTGCCCGCAATCATTTTGAACAGCGTCGATTTACCCGCGCCGTTCGGGCCGATGATGCCGACAATCGCACCCGCGGGCACTTTGAAGCTCAAATCGTCAATCAGCACTTTGTCGCCAAACGATTTGGAAACGTTCACAAATTCAATTACTTCATTACCCAAACGTTCGGCAACGGGAATGAAGATTTCCTGCGTTTCATTGCGTTTTTGGTATTCGTAGTTGCTCATTTCTTCAAAACGCGCCAAACGCGCTTTGGACTTGGCTTGGCGGCCTTTGGCATTTTGGCGCACCCATTCCAATTCCTGCTTCATCGCTTTTACACGCGCGGCTTCGGATTTTGCCTCGTTTTCCAAGCGTTTTTCTTTCTGCTCCAGCCAAGACGAGTAATTGCCTTTCCACGGAATACCATGGCCGCGGTCGAGTTCCAAAATCCATTCGGCGGCGTTGTCGAGGAAGTAGCGGTCATGTGTTACTGCGACCACCGTACCGGGGAAGCGCACCAAAAATTGCTCCAGCCATTCGACCGATTCCGCATCCAAGTGGTTGGTCGGCTCGTCCAGCAGCAACATGTCGGGCTTGCTCAACAAGAGTTTGCACAAAGCGACGCGCCGTTTTTCACCGCCGGACAGATTGCCGATTTTGGCATCCCATTCCGGCAGGCGCAGCGCATCGGCGGCGATTTCCAATTCGTGTTCCGCACCACCGCCCGTGGACGAACCCGCTGCAATAATCGCTTCCAAGCGGCCCTGCTCTTCCGCCAGCGCGTCAAAATCCGCATCGGGATTGGCGTACTCGGCATACACTTCTTCCAAACGTTTCTGCGCGGCGGCTACTTCGCCCAAACCGCTTTCCACTTCCTCACGCACGGTTTTTTCAGGATCAAGCTCCGGCTCTTGCGACAGATAGCCGATTTTGATGCCACCCATCGGCACGGCTTCGCCCTCAAATTCCTTATCCACACCCGCCATAATCCGCAGCACGGTGGACTTGCCCGCGCCGTTCAAACCGAGCAAACCGATTTTCGCGCCGGGGAAGAAGGAAAGGGAAATATCTTTAATGATGGTTTTCTGCGGCGGCACAACCTTGCTCACGCGCAGCATGGAATAGACGTATTGTTGGGACATGGTTTTCTCAATTCGGTCAAACAAATTTCAGACGACCCATTTTAACCGATTGCACCGATTGTTGCTTGCACGGATGATATTTAGAGGGGAAACAGATGGGATGAGCAAAAGGCTTATTAATCACTTTCTGCTTATTCTGATTCATAAAGAGTTTGTTATTCACAAATGAATACCAAACTCTTTATGAATCATTTTTTGCTGAATTTGATTGACAAAATTGTTTGTCTATCACAAATGGGCGACAATACTTTTTTATATCAGCGAATATTTTGAGGAACACAAAGAACGCCACACAGAATTGATGCGCCAAGCTTCTCAAATTGGCAAGCAGCGCATAACCTTGAAATTGCCCAAAGCATTCATGCACTTTATGAAGAAATGAAGTTCATTTTTACCCAAACACTCTCCTCCAAACATTCACTTGCCGTGCTAGATTTTGTTTTTACTTATCCCGTTTTCCGAAACAGCCGATTATCAGAACTGACCAACATCCCGCCTGCAACTGCAAACCGTTTCACCAAAGCATTGTTGGAAAAAGATATCTTGACATTAAAAGAAGAAGCAAGCGGAAGAAAATCAGCATTGTATTCATTTGAGAGGATGATGGAGTTGGTAAGGGTTTAATGAAAAAGGTCGTCTGAAACCTTTTCAGACGACCCCAAACAAACCCAAAATTAAAACATAAAAGGAGCATCTTATGTCCCAATATCCCCCAGCCACGCTGATTGCCTGTCTGCAACAGCACCAAATCCCTGCCGAACACATCACTGCCTTGCAGCACTTTATCCCCAAAGATGGTTTTTGCTTTCATCACGACGATACGGATTGGCAAAACAGCAAAGATTATTTTGACGAATGTTGGCAGGCTTTGCCGGTCGCGCCTATTTTACAGGACGAAGAAAGCAACGAATGGTTTGTGTACCTTACTGGGCCGCTACTCGGCATGGTCGGACACTTTCAACACGATGACCCCGACCTGGTACCCAGTTTTGCTACCATCCCTGACTTCCTCGCCGCCATTTCAACCTACCCCGAAGCACAAGACGGCTACGAACTGCTGCATGATAAGCGTGCCTACCAATTTCCCAATCCCATACCGCCGCTGGACGCAGCCACACGTCAAGCCGCCATGCAACAGCTTCGGCAGGCGGCAGAGCAAAGCGACGATGACGAAATCCGCCAGTGCCTGCATTTCGCTTGGTTTAATCTCATCGCTAAAGACGAAATCGCCCAATGGCTGCTGCCCTATCTCGATGACGAGGATATGTATGTGCAGGAACGCGCCATAGAACTTATCGGCAAACACAACTACCAAGCCGCACGCGACAAATTGTGCGAACTGCAAACGACGGCACTTCCCAACGGACAAACCGCCGCGCAACGTGTCTTGAAAATGTGGGGCAGTTGAGCATTAGAAGCCGTCTGTCCATCTAAACGGTGCACATTGCTTCAAATCAGCCAAAAGGTCGTCTAAAAACCCTTTCAGACGACCTTTCTTCATTCTTCGCAGGAATATCCCAAATCCCCGCGCAGCCCTACCCTTCAGCCTGCCGCCTGCTTTTTCCAATCGACACTCCCTGCCAAGTCGGTATTGAAATGCGCGCCGATGTTTTGCCGCCTTGCGTATGCGGCTTGGGCGACGGCGAGGCTGCATTCGAGCAGGTTGCGGTTTTCGTATTCGGACGCGGTGTGCGGTTCGGCTTGGTTTTGCTTCCAAAGCCGCAGTTGGGCGATGGCGCGGCGCAGGCCGGTATCGTTGCGGAGGATGCCGAGATGGCGTTGGTTGAACGCTTGCAGGACGGGGCGGCTGAATGTGTTTTGGAGGTCGTCTGAAAAGATGCCTGCTTCGGCGGTGGGGTTTTCAGACGACCTTTTGGACGGTACGGCTTGGAATGCTTGTCCTTCCGCGATGGTTTGGGCGGCAAGCCTGGCGGTAACGACGCATTCGAGCAGGGAGTTGCTGGCGAGGCGGTTGGCTCCGTGCAGCCCTGTGCAGGCGGTTTCGCCTAAGGCGTAGAGCTGCGGCAGGGAGGTTCTGCCGCAGGGGTCAGTTTGGATGCCGCCGCAGGTGTAGTGTTGCACGGGGCGGACGGGGATGGCTTGGCGCGTGATGTCCAAGCCGCATTGGGACAGACAGTGCCGATGGATGGACGGGAAATGCTGACGGACGAACGCTGCGGGTTGATGGCTGATGTCGAGCGAGACGAAGTCTTGCGTTTGTTTGGCGATTTCGGCGGCGATGGCGCGGGCAACGATGTCGCGCGGTGCGAGTTCGGCGCGGCGGTCGTAATGCGGCATAAACCGTTCGCCCGATTGGTTGGTCAGGATGCCGCCTTCGCCGCGCACGGCTTCGGAAATCAGGAAGGTGCGGCCGTTTTCAGACGACCTTGCCAAGCCTGTGGGGTGGAATTGGATAAATTCGAGGTTTTCGACTGCGCAGCCTGCGCGTATCGCCATGGCGATGGCGTCGCCCGTGCATTCGGGCGGCGTGGTGGTGGCGGCGTAAATCTGTCCCAAGCCGCCGCCTGCGAGTACGGTATGGCGGGCGCGGATGCGGTAGGTTTCTTGCGTTCGGCGGTCGAGGACGGTCAGTCCGCACGCCGCGCCTGATTCGGTTTGGATGTCCAACGCCATCTGCCGCTCGCAAACGCGGATGTTCAGGCGGCGGCGTATTTGGGCAATCAGGCTCTGCATGACGGCTTCGCCCGTGTAGTCGGCGACGTGGGCGATTCGGCGGCAGGTATGCCCGCCTTCGCGCGTCAGGTGCAGGTCGTTATTATTTTGGTCGAACGCCACGCCCTGCGCCAGCAGCCATTCGATTGCCGGTTTGCCCTGCGATAAGATGGTTCGAACGGCGGCTTCGTCGCACAAACCCGCGCCCGCTTCCAAGGTATCGGCAACGTGTTTTCCGATGTCGTCCTCTCCCGACCACGCCGCCGCAATCCCGCCTTGCGCATGGCGGCTGGCGGTGTCGTCCAGCCGGTTTTTGCACAAAATGACGATGCGGAACGATTCAGGCAGCGACAGGGCGAGCGTCAGTGCCGCCAGCCCGTTTCCGGCAATCAATACGTCGCAATCGGTTTGCATGGTGTTGTCCTTGTTTGAGAGGTCGTCTGAAACGGCAATATGGGCGGCAAATCAGGCGGGGCCCATTCCGTTGAACACATCTTTTTTCTTCAGTCCTGCCGCGAAGTCGAGCATACGCTGCAAAGGCAGTTTGGCGGCTTCGCCCAGCTTTCTGTCCAACAGGATTTCGTTGTGTCCGCTTGTCAGGGCGTGTTTGATACCGCCCAGCGAATTCATCGCCATCCACGGACAGAACGCGCAGCTTTTGCAGCTTCCGCCGTTGCCCGCCGTCGGTGCGGCGATAAATTCTTTGTCGGGCGCCTGCTTTTGCATTTCATGCAGGATGCCCAAATCGGTCGCCACGATGAATTTTTTTTCGGGACGCGATACGGCGGCTTTGAGCAGTTTGCTGGTCGAGCCGACCACGTCGCCCAGTTCGATGACGCTTTGCGGCGATTCGGGATGAACCAGCACCACTGCGTCGGGGTGTTCCGCCTTCAACGCCGCCAATTCCTGCCCTTTGAATTCGTTATGGACGATGCACGAACCCTGCCACAACAGCATATCCGCGTCCGTTTCGCGGCGGATGTAGTCTCCGAGGTGGCGGTCGGGTCCCCAAATCAACTTCTCACCGCGCGATTTCAGATACGACACGATTTCCAACGCCACCGAAGACGTTACCACCCAGTCGGCACGCGCTTTCACGGCTGCGGAAGTGTTGGCGTACACCACCACCGTACGGTCGGGGTGTTGGTCGCAAAACGCCGAAAACGCCTCTTCCGGGCAACCCAAATCCAAAGAACATTCCGCTTCCAAATCAGGCATCAGCACCGTTTTTTCAGGACAGAGGATTTTCGCGCTCTCGCCCATGAAGCGCACACCCGCCACCACCAGCGTACCGGCCTCGTGTTCCGCGCCGAAGCGTGCCATCTCCAGCGAATCACCCACGCATCCGCCTGTTTCCAAGGCCAAATCCTGAATCAGCGGATCGACGTAATAATGCGCCACCAAGACCGCGTTTTTCTCCTTCAGCAAAGCCTTGATTTCGTCTTTCAGACGACCTGCCGTCTCGCGGTCGGGCGTGTCGGCAACCTTCGCCCACGCCTGACGGATTTGGCAGGCGGAAGTCGGCGTCTGAATGAGGGGCATATCGTAGTCGAACGAGCGGCGGGCGGCGGTTTGCATGATGTTTCCTTGTAGCTGGTTTTTGAGGCGGCATGAAGGTTTGCCGTCTGTTTTTCAAACTGTTTTTATATTATGCTCAACTTGAGTATAATATGCAAGGTCGTCTGAAAACAGGTTTGAGATACCGCAAAACCGACCCGCTTCGTTCCGACAAACCGCTTTGGTTTACAATAAAGCCTTTCCCACCCGCAGAAAGCCGAGCATGGATGCCTACCCCGAAGCCGAAGCCCCGCCGCAAAGCATCGTCGAACTGGTTCCCGTATTGATTGCCGTTACCGACGGCGGCCTGCGGGTGTTGACCGTCGCCCAAGGCACGCTCCTGCCCAACGGCCCGCTCTCCCCCCTGCGCAATTCCCTGCAGGCGGGCGTGAAACTGTGGGTCGCCAAGCAGACTTCGCAGCCTATGGGCTATGTGGAACAGCTTTACACCTTTGTCGATACCCACCGCCGCAACGAACACGGCATGCCCGTACTGTACGTCAGCTACTTGGGACTGGTGCGCGAGGCAGCCGACAGCATCCTGCATCCCGACGCGAAATGGCAGGACTGCTACGACTATTTCCCGTGGGAAGACTTGCGCACCGACGGCGGGCAGCGCGACGCCATCGTCAGCCGCCTGCGCATTTGGGCAAACTCGGCGGACACGGAGGAAGTGCGCCAAAAGCGGCTCAAGCGCATTCACTTGTGCTGGGGGGTCGAACCGGAAAACTGGTCGGAAGAATACGTTTTGCAACGCTATGAAATGCTGTATGAAAGCGGCCTGATAGCGGAAGCCGCCGAGCCGCAGGCAAACTTCGACTTCGCGCTCACGGGGCAGCCCATGCGCCACGACCACCGCCGCGTGTTGGCAACCGCCCTGTCCCGCCTGCGCGCCAAAATCAAATACCGCCCCGTGATTTTCGAACTGATGCCGCCCGAATTCACGCTGCTGCAACTGCAAAACAGCGTCGAAGCCATCAGCGGCAGATTGCTGCACAAGCAAAACTTCCGCCGCCAGATTCAGCAGCAAAACCTCATCGAGCCGTCGGATACCGGCGTATCGGGCAGCAAAGGCCGTCCCGCGCAGCTTTACCGCTTCCGCGACGACGTCCTGCCCGACAGGCTGATTTCGGACATCGGACTGCCGCTGGGCAGCCGTTAGCCCGTTTTCAGACGATCTATAGTGGATTAACAAAAATCAGGACAAGGCGACGAAGCCGCAGACAGTACAGATAGTACGGCACCGATTCACTTGGTGCTTCAGCACCTTAGAGAATCGTTTTCTTTGAGCTAAGGCGAGGTAACGCCGTACTGGTTTAAATTTAATCCACTATAAAATGAAGTTTTGCCCCATCGGTGCAACATCAATCTTTTTCAACAAAGGAAACCCCATGTCGTCTGAAAACACCCTCTTCCCCCTGCCCGACACCCTGTTGCGCCCCATGGTCGAACAAACCCTGAGCGAAGATTTGGGCAGGCGCGGCGACATTACGTCCGCCGCCGTCATCGCCCCCGATAAAACCGCCAAACTCTTCCTCGTCAGCCGCGAAGACGGCGTCATCGCCGGCATGGACTTGGCGCGCCTCGCCTTTCAGACGATGGATCCGTCCGTCCGCTTCCAAGCCAAAATTCACGACGGGCAAGCCGTCCTCGCAGGTCGGACACTGGCCGCCGTCGAAGGCAACGCCCGCGCCCTGCTCGCCGCCGAACGCACCGCGCTCAACTACCTTACGCACTTAAGCGGCATCGCCACCGCTACCGCGCGTGCCGTCGCCGAAGTCGCCGAATACGGTACAGACATCGTGTGCAGCCGCAAAACCATCCCCCTGCTGCGCGTCCTGCAAAAATACGCCGTCAGGGCGGGCGGCGGCGTGAACCACCGCATGGGTTTGGACGACGCCGTACTCATCAAAGACAACCACCTCGCCTATTGCGGCAGCATCGCCCAAGCCGTGCGGCAGGCGAAGCAGGCGGTCGGACCGTTGACCTGCATAGAAATCGAAGTGGACACGCTGGCACAACTGGACGAAGCCATCGCGGCGGGCGTGGAACGGATTTTGCTGGATAACATGAACGACGAAACCCTGAAAGAAGCGGCAAACCGCTGCCACACGCAAACCGCCCACCCCCACACCGTCTATTGCGAAGCATCGGGCGGCATCGGCTTCGACCGCCTGAAGCGCGTGGCACAAACCGGCGTAGACGGCATCGCCCTCGGCTATCTGACCCACAGCAGCCGCTCGTTGGACATAGGCTTGGATTTCGTGGCGTAAATTTTGCCGAAGACAGCGGCGCAGAAAGAAAATCCATTCAAAAACGCCCGTTTCGTCATTCCCGCGCAGGCGGGGTAAAGATGACGAAACGGGCGTTTTCTGGAGTGGATTAAAATTGCAATGATAAGGCGTTGCCAACGCCCTTATGTACTTTAGCTAAATTACTTTATTTTCGACACGCACCTTACCGCTTGTCGTCATTCCCGCCCCCGCCTGCGCGAGGACAGGC